>DQBY01000112.1 GCA_003534085.1 Candidatus Moraniibacteriota bacterium
TATTATTCAAAATCTCCCGAATGGATAATAAATATAGGAGGACGCGCGACTGATTTCGTGAAAATAATCAAATCTGAAGAAAAATAATATGAAACAAGGAATCCAAAAAATATTTTTGGCGGCGGGAAACTACAAAGCCGCCTTGGCCGGAATATTCATCTTGTCCGCCTTGGCCGGCTTCGCGTACGTCAACAATAATTCTCCGGTTACGCTCGGCATAATCGCGGATATCCATGCCGGGGACCAAAGGTGGAGGGATGACGGACTGGAAGAGGATAACATTTTGCATCCCGTCAATTTTGAAAAAAATGTGGGATCTGCTCTGGAGGATCTCGAAGGTGCGGATTACATCATCAGTCTTGGGGACAATCTTAACCGCCCGAGCCGTAAGAATACGCAGAAACTTTTGGATCTGACGAAGAATTACCCGATGATCTGGATGAAGGGCAATCATGACAAACCGTTGCATTTCAACGAGATGCTTTCGAAAGAAAATTATTTCTACAAGGACAAAGGAAACTGGAGAATCATCATTCTGGATAATTCCGAAACTGCTCCGGGAGCGACCAAGGAGAGCGAGGAGCAAGGCCGGGGATACATCGATCCGGAACAGCTCGGATGGCTGGAAAAAATGCTGGATACGAAAAAAAATGTTGTCGTGTTTATGCATATTCCGCTGGTGAAACGCTTCAATCTGGAAGAATTCCGCGAGGACCAACTGCACGTCAAGGAACTTTTGGAGAAATACGGCAATGTGAGATATGTTTACGCCGGGCATTTCCACGTCCATGACAAGGAACTGGAGTCGAACGGGATAAAATACCGCCTTGTCCCCTCCATATCTCTGAAGGATCACGAGGGCGCCTATAAAAAAATAATCTTGGAATAATAAGATCTACGCATTTGCCCGCTCCAACCCGATTGCTCGGCGCGATGATTGGATAATACTGCAATCGCGCCTGCGTGTAATCGGCTTGTCGCAACCAAGCGCGTAAGTCATGAATAAATGAGCAAAAAAATAATCTTTTCAGCACTGTTCCTCGGCCTTTCTTTTGCCGCGGCCGGAATATTTCTCCCGAGAAACGATGCGACTGAAGCGGATCCGGAGCAATCAGCCGAAATCACGCATAAGATCGGGTTCATTACTGATGTCCATGCTTATCGTTCCAAAACCGGATTCATCACGCCCAAAGCGTCGGCAGGCCTCGAGAGTTTTGTGAATCGCATGAATTCTTCTTTTCGGCCTGATTTTGTCGTCCAAGGAGGAGACTTCATTGAGGGAACGAACCGTTTTGGAGAAAAATCCATCGCCGATTTTTTGGAAGTAAAAATAATATACGATCGGATCGAGGCGCCCCGCTATGACGTGGTCGGCAACCATGATATGCGCGGACTGACCAAAGACGAATGGAGAAGTTTGACGGAAAACGAAAGCGCCTATTATTTTTTTGATACCGGAAATCTCCGCACCATCGTTTTGGACAGCAATGAGAAAAAGGAAGAATCATTTTCCGAATTTGAAGAAACTTTGCCGAAGGGATATTTGATTTCCGACAATCAGATCAATTGGCTGGAAGAAACCTTGAAAAATTCAGAAAGGATGAAAAAAATAGTCTTTATCCATGTTCCATTGATCGCCAATCGGGAAATGGGAGAACCGGCCGGCAAGGAAATTTTTTACGACCATATTCTGAGGATAAGAGAGATTTTGGAACGGTACGGGGTTGAGGCGGTGTTTTCAGGACATATTGAAAAACTGCATTACCGCGAGGTGAACGGCGTCAAATATTTTATCCTGCCCGGACTTTACCGCAGTGAAAAAAAGAAAGTTCTTTGGAAAGACTGTTTCCATGAAATTACGATAACGGATGATGTCGAAGTAAAAATGTTCTATAAAAAAGAAGGAGATGCCGATTATAAAGAATTGATTATCCCCTCTTCGGAATACGATGCTATCGAAAAGTAATTTTATCCCTTCTTCAATTTCAAATAAGCCGGCAGAGCCAGGAAGCTTATGATCATCTGGATGACGCGGCTCAGGATGGCGACGGTGATGACCGGCGCGCTGGCAAGGCCATAAATCCCGAAAAAAGTCACATAGGCCCATTCTTTGAGGCCTATGTTGTTTATGCTGATCGGGATGGAAGAGATCAGACTGATCAAAAAGATCACTGAAAAATAATCGATCATGCCGATTTTGATCCCGAGAGACCAAAAAAGGAGATAATTGGCGACGGCCACTCCGATAAATTGAAAAACTATCCCCAGCCAGATGGTTCGCGTCATCACGCGTGAATTTCCGCTGTATTCCTGCAGTTCGATGATAAACTTGGCTATTTTTTGCGGGATGCGTTCCAATAACTTTTTCCAGAAACTCAGATTTCTGGTTTTGGCGGCGATAAAATCGAAAACCAGAGAAATTATCAAGATGATGTTTATCGTCAAAAGAAGCTTGTTGCTGAGCACCTCTTTCAGATTGAGGAGACTGAAAAGAAGAGCCAGGATTGTCAGGCCGATCATTCCGGTGATCCGGTCCATCATGACGGACGAAGCCGCTTCGATATATTTTTCATCCTTTTTCCCGGTTTGATACGCCTTGAAAGTATCGCCACCGATGAAGGAGGGCATGAAATTATTGATAAAAGTTCCGGTCAGATAAAAGCGGTAATAATCGGAAAATGAATGATCGATGTTTTTATGGTCGCCCAACACTTTCCATTTATAGGCGGAAATTCCGATTCCGACGATGATCAAAGAGGCATAAATGATCAGCTTCCAAGGATCTATCGAGATCAGATATGACCAGACTTCCGACCAGTCCACGTGAAAAAACGCCCAGACCAAAAATCCGGCGGTGATCAAAATCTTCAAAAATATTTTAAGCTTCTTATTCATAATTATGTGTCATTCCGGACTTGATCCGGAATCTAATCAGTATTGGCTAGCAGTAACTCCCAATTAGATCCCTGAATCGAGTTCAGGGCAAGCTCTGAATCAAGTTCAGGATGACAAGTCTTTACTCCAAACCTTTTTATATAATTCAAAATACTCCCCGGCCACTTTTTCCCAGCTCATCTGCTCCGCGACCTTTCGGCTTTCCGCGCCCATATTTTTAGCGAGTTCAGGATCATTCATCATTTTTTCTATTTTATCAGCAATATCTTGGCTGTTCCTCATCTTGATAATATATCCATTCACATTTTCCTTAATCAACTCGCTTGATCCTCCGGTATCAGTCGCAAGAATAGGCAATCCTGAAGAGAGCGCCTCCAGCATGGCATTGCTCATGCCTTCATTCATGGATGGAAGGACAAAAAGACCAGCTTCCTGATAATACGGAACGGTTTTTTCGCGCGCTATTCTCCCCAAAAATTCCACCTGTTTTTTAACATCTAACTTTTCCGCCAATTTTTCCAGATCAGCCTGAGCGTTTCCTTCCCCCATAATTTTAACTTGGATGTAGGGATACTTCGGAGTTAAAAATGATACAGCTTCGATCAAATAATTCAATCCTTTCCGATGAGTGACTCTGGATGCGCCGGTGGTGATTATGAATTTTCCGACCGGTCGGCGGCCCGGTTCAGGTTTGAAATGCTGTGTGTCGATGCCGTTATAAATGACTCCGATTTCTTTTTTTGATCCCGTCTTTGCGGCCAACTCCTTCAATCCTTTGCTGTTCGCGATCACAAAATGAGCCTGGCTCCAAATGAGTTTTATGACAGGTTTCAGCAATTTATAGATGAATGTGAACCGCTCGCTGTATCCCGGCACGTCGGAGCCTCGCAACGAAACGATGTACGGCAATCTGAACTGCCATTTCAAAAGCATCGAAATGAATCCGCACGGCACCGTGAAAAAAGAATGGGTCAGATCAAAGCGCTTTCCTCCTTTTTTTCTTTCATTTATCAATTTTATTGCGAAAAAGTATGCTTTCCAGGAATAAACAAGCAAATCTTTTTGAGACTGGAAATGGAGGTTTTGGCTTTTTTTTCCGATCGGCAGGCGATGGATCCGTATGTTCTCGCCTATCGTTTCCAAAACATAATTATCGTTGATGGAGGATGTGATAAGATCGACTTCGATATCGGAATTTTTTGAATATTCCCGCATCAAATAAGCGGTCGCATTGGCCGCTCCCCCGCCCAGCGGCGGATATTCGTAATTGAAAAAAAGGATTTTCATAAAATAATCTTCTATCTCCCGATTGATTTATACTCAAACCCCGATTCTTTCATCTTCTTCGTTTCATACAAAAGCCGGCCGTCAAAAATCAAAGGTTGCTTGAGACGTTTTTTTATTTCCTCAAAATCAGGCGTCCTGAATTCTTTCCATTCGGTTATGATCAAAAGCGCGTCCGCTCCGTCGAGCGCGTCGTATTTGTTTTTAAAATATGAGATGCTCGGATTGTCTCCGAAATATTCCGGACGCTTTGCCGAATTTATCGCCTCCGGATCATGCGCCTGTATTTTTGCTCCTCTGGCGATCAGTTCATTGATGATGGTGATGGCGGAAGATTCCCGCATATCGTCAGTTCCCGCTTTGAACGCCAGCCCCCAGACGGAAAAAGTTTTTCCGCCCAAGTCCGAGCCGAAATGCTCGGAAACCATATTTGACAGGACGAACTTTTGTTTTTCATTGGTATCCAGCGTCTGGAGAAACATTTCCGCATCATATCCGTTATCCTTCGCGATTTTAATCAAAGCTTTCACGTCTTTTGGAAAGCAGCTTCCTCCAAATCCCGGTCCGGCATACATGAAAGGTTCTCCGATCCGAGGATCGGCTCCCATCGCTTTGCGAACCTGGTCAAAATCAGCCCCCACTCTGGAACAGATGTTTGCCAGTTCATTATTGACTGAAATTTTGGCGGCCAAGAAGCAATTTGAAGCATATTTCACGATTTCAGCGGTCTTGGGATCCATGGCGTAAAATCGGCCTTCTCGCCTCATAAACGGCGCGTATAGCTCGCGCATAGTCTCGATCACTTTGGGGTCGTCCGCTCCGACCACGACCCGGCTGGGCTCAAGAAAATCGCCTACAGCCGTACCTTGCGCCAAAAACTCAGGGTTGCTCACCACATGAAATTCAATGGTTTCTCCTCGTTTTTTTAGTTCTTCCGAGATGGTGTTTTTGACCATCTCGGCGGTTCCGACCGGAACGGTCGATTTGTCCACTACGATCAGAGGATGATCCATCATTTGTCCGATCGAACGCGCCACATCGATGACATGGCTGAGATCCGCGCTTCCGTCTTCGTTCGGCGGAGTCCCAACCGCGATGAAAAGAATGTCGCTTTCTTTCACCGCTTTTTCAAAATCGGTCGTGAACGACAAAGTTTTATTTTTCAAGTTTCGCTCTACCAGTTCGTCCAATCCTTTTTCATGAAGCGGAATGTTACATCGGCAAAACTGATCAACCTTGTTCTGATCTTTGTCGACACAAATGACCGTACTCCCCATCTCCGCAAAACAAGCTCCCGTGACTGAACCGACGTAGCCGGTTCCGATAATTGCTAAGTTCATGAAATTCCATAAGACTGATACGACCTATCGGACCTACAAGTCTTAGTTATTTTAATTTTCAATTATTTCCCGAATTGAATAATTCATCCTCCCCTGGTTTTTGTAGTAATTTTTGATCATTATGTCGCCCAAGAGTCCGAAGACGAAAAGCTGGATCCCGACCAGGATCATGAAGACTCCGATCAAAGGCCAGATCTTTTCCGAAAGCTCCGCGCTGAAAAATATTTTTTCGATCGCCATCCATGCCAAGATTGCCGTTCCGAAAAAAGAAAAGACGATTCCGCTTCCTCCGAAAAGATGCAATGGGCGGTTGGCATATTTTCTCCAGAACCAGACCGAGATCATATCCACGATTCCCTTGAGTCCCCTTTTCCAGTTATATTTTGTCGTTCCGCGGACTCTCGGATGGTGTGAAACTTTCACCTCTCCGACCTTGTATCCTTGCAGCTCCAAAATAGCCGGGATGAACCGGTGCATTTCCCCGAAAAGGTCAACGTCCCGGAAGCATTCGCTTTTATATGCCTTCAGGCTGCAGCCGCTGTCATGGATCCTGTCATTGATCAGGATTTTTCTGAGAAGATTTGCCATCCGTGAAGAAAGATGTTTGCTCAAGGTATCTTTTCGTTGCCAGCGCCAGCCGGAAACGACGTCATATCCGTTTTCCATTTCTGCGAGAAGAAGCGGAATATCGGCCGGATCGTTTTGCAGATCTCCGTCCATCGTCACGACGATTTCTCCTTTTGCCTCTTTGAAGCCGGCATCAAAAGCCGCGGTCTGTCCGAAATTCTTGCGGAACTTGATGAGCTTCAAAGGGCTCAGTCCCGCGCAGTCTTTCACAGTTCCGTCACTGGAGCCGTCGTCGATAAAAATGATTTCATAGGTTTTGCCCATCTTTTGGCAGGCTTCGTTAATCCTTCGATGAAGCTCTTTGACGTTTCCTTCTTCGTTATAAAGCGGAACGACGACGGAAATAACGGGTGATTTTTGTGTTATTGTTTCCATAAAATAAATTAGTTTTATCAAAATTATTCCGACAACGCCCATCGCTCGCTTTCAGGATCGAATTCATAGATGAGAGCATCTTTCCGGCCGGCAAACAGATCGGAACCTTCGATGACTTTGAATCTGTCTTCTTTTTCATCAGGAACAAGATAAGCCAGTTTTTTGAAATCATATCTCGGGTCGTTCCCTGCAATGTTCAGAAGCAACAATCCTTCTTCGTAATAATCCTCATCGCCATCAATTTCCGAGTCAAAATTCACATAAAAATTTTTATTGTCGATAAAATAGAACATTTGCGCTTCCCATTCGCCTTTGAGGGGTTTTTTACCGATGATTGTGGTGATATTTTTTGCCACATATTCCATTATTTTTTGCCGATCGGCGACCTGTTCCGGCCGGAACTCCTCTCCTGAGCATCTGATCCTTTGGACATAAATTTCAGCAGGACTTTTCAGGATTCCCTTGAGCTCGACAGTTTTTTGGTCAAAAAAAGACAGTGAATATTCTTTATTCACGCTGAATTCCATGTCTCCCTTTTCGTTTTTAAATTTTTCCCCTGTTTGAATAATTTTTCCGGCATAATTCCCTTCATCTCCCGCCAGGTCAGAAGGAAAATCGATCCATTCCATTTTTTCGCATCTGGAAGCCAGGTCGGATTCAAAAATATCCGATTCGGTCAGTTCAGTCCTGTGTTCAGCCAAATAAATTACCGCTCCATAAATCGCGGCTCCGCCTAAAACGAGTCCTAAAAGGACCAAGCCTAAGTTTATCCTGATTTCTTTCATATTTTTTGATTAGTTAATTTCCTGTTTATGATAACATTTTTCAGGTGAAAAGTAAAAAAGACCCGGAGGTCTTTTTTACAGCTTACGTAAGCAAAAGAAGCTTACAATTTAACTAAACCGCTTTCAGTCTGCATGATTTAGTGACAGTTTTTCCTGTTTTCACTTTGACCGTGCCGCTGATATAGCGATCTTTCGATGGATTTTTAGCGTTCACGTATCCATCCTTCTTGCATTTGACCCGGTATTTTTCTCCGTTTGTCAAGTCATCAAACTTAAATTCTAATCTGAAGTGCAA
>DQBY01000075.1 GCA_003534085.1 Candidatus Moraniibacteriota bacterium
TTTTTCTTCAGATTTTTCTACCGGATGTTAAATAGGTCAATCTTGAGATATCGGTGCAATTGTGGAAAGTCGGGATTATATGTCGATTGGGATGGAAAATTTTATCCTTGCGCTCACTTTGTGGGGGCTGAAGGGCAAGACATCGGGAATTTAAAAGAAGGAATTCACAAGGAAATGAAAAGTTTATTCTTGTCGCAGACTGTAGAAAATAGGAATCCGTGCAAAAATTGTTGGGCAAAGTATTTATGCGGTGGGGGTTGTTATTATCAAGGATGGCTGCCAAATAAAACCATCAAGAAACCGGACGGCGTAAAGTGTCAGTTAATAAAGCACTTCATAAAAATCCAGTCATACTTTATATCAGAATTGATGCAAAAAAGGAAAAATGTTTTGGAGAAGCTGGGCAATCCTTATTTTTCCGGCGCAATTAATTCAGTTCCGCCTCAGAAAAGGGGTGCGTTTTCTCCGCGGGAGATAGGCGTTGTCGGGAAAGAAGAAATCTGTGAAATTATAAACAAATATAAAATATGCCTTTCTTTTGCGAAAAACAAATTGCGATTGACAATTCCAATAGATGACTTTAACGAAATAAAAATACTCATTGATAAAAATATCAAACATAAATATCAGTGGGATAATATTTGTTTTTATAAAGACACAGCTCAATACGAAATATATACTTTTAAAAATGAAACAGGGATTATGGTTCGTGAAAATAAATCAAAAACAGGGTTTATCGAAGTTCCATTTAAGGATGATGGATATAAAAAAGCGAGTCATATGATGAATGGCGGGAATGTATTAGAATTCCCAATTGCTGGAAAAAAGAGAGAAATCGGATTTAATATAACAATAAGCGATAGGCAGGGTTCCTATTCTCTCGTGCCAGAGAATTTTGGAATACTTAAGTTTGGCAATAAGTCACAAATAAACCCGATAATCTCCAAGGCGATTATTTTTGGAATAGATAGGAAAAACTATTCGCCATTATGGATTGAGAATAGCAGTTCAAGTTTATTTGACGAGAAAGATAATTATATCTCTTATGATTCATCAGTATGCTAAATGATAGACCAAAATTTCAAATAATTTCAATTGTTGCTAATGAGTTGGATCTTTTGGGTATAACATTGCCTACTAGCGTGGATGCCTTGACTCGAAATTCAAATTATAAGTATGAAATAATTTTGCATGTTGATGGAGCTACGGATGATTCGATGACGAAAATTATTGAATTGCGCGACAAACTGAATGTTGATGAGGTAAGAATAAGAAATAAGAAAAATAAGAATTTTATTTGTCCAGGAGATCCGTCTAATAATTCACATTTTCATGCTCTTTCCGGCAAAAGTGACTACACAATAGAAATTGAAAGCGATGTGATCGCAGTTTTGGAAAAAAGCGATTACGATGCGCCGGGAGAGATAGTTGCATTTTTTGATAAGCATCCCGATGTATGTTTGATTTCCAGCGTGATCGATTATGACTGTTGGGTTTGGAAGCTAGAAGATGTTGGTCGCCCGTTAGAAAAAAATGTGAGGAATGTAAATAGAATATCATCACATTTCTTGATTTATCATAATCAAAGGTTTTTGGATTTTGCAAAAAAGAATGGAATCTACAGCTTTGCTCAATATACGGATGATTGCAATTACGAGGATGTTATTTCCAAGGCATTTGTCAGAAATAGCATTCCAATCGCGTTTTTTGAAAATTGGGCAATAAAAGTTAGACACTGCGATGAAAAGCAATATAAAGGGTCATTGCATTACAAAAGAGATCCGAAATTAAAAATAAAAATAGCCAAAAATATGATAAAGACGCATAGTTATAAAAAAACAATATGAGCAGAATTATTATTTATGGCGGGCAAGGGTATGTAGGCAGAAATATTATTAAAAAACTGCATAAAAAGCATGAGATTTATAATATTAGCCCAGCTAAATTCAAAACAAATAAAGACCTTAATTATTCGCATATTCCGGGTCAACTTTGGGATAATCTTTCAAAAATAAAACAAATAGCGCCTGAATATTTTATAATAAACTTTTTCGGTAATCCAAATATCGATTCTAAGTATGTGTACGAAGAAATAATAGAATCAATATGCAAAACTGATAAAGTGCTGGAGAACCCTGTTATCTTTATTTTTCTTAGTAGCCAGCTTGTATATGGGAATAAACATCCAGGGTTAAAATCAGAAGATGATCGATTATTTCCAGTTTCAATGTATGCAAAAAAATGTACAGAAATGGAAAAGTTATTAATGGCTAGAATAAATAATGATAGTGTCATTTTGAGAGTTCCAATATTGTACGGAAATAACAGCCAAGTGACCGGATATAAAAATATCGTAAGTAGATTTATAGATATTGCTGGGAGCGGAAAAAATATAACGATCTATGGAATGGGAAAACAATGTAGGACATTTCTTCATATTAACGACCTTGCCGTTTTGATAGAAAGCATTATAAATACGGGTATTAAAAATGAAATACTAAATGCTAGCACCGGTGATTTTTTATCAATCAATGACATCGCTAATTTGATTGCCGGACATTTTAAGGTAGGAGTGATAAATAATTTAGAATGGCCAAGTAATAAATTGAAATTAGAAGCACAGGATATTAAATTGAGCAATAAAAAGGCAAAAAGTATCTTTAGGGGCGCATATGGTTTCAAACGATATATTCATAATGGAAAAAAGCTATGAAACGATTAAAATCTCAAAAAAATTATCTATTAATAACACTGGATTCATGTCGCTACGACACATTTGTCAGCGCGCGTATTCCGAATATAAAAAGCGTGGGTCAAGTCTATAAGGCCTTTTCAAATGGTAATTTCACATACCCATCTCATGCCGCTATTTTTGTTGGTTTTACTCCGGGCAATCCACAACTAAGAGAGACTTTTGTAAATCCAAAATTCGGAAAAATATTTAAAATAAAAACAGATGGAGATTATATCGGTCCTGGCATGGATCATGTGGTGTTGGATGGTAAAAATATAGTCGATGGTTTTAAGAGAGAGGGGTATGTTACGATAGGAACAGCGGCAATGGATTGGTTCGATCCTGAATCAGAATCAGGAAGAACATTGATGTCTGACTTCGATCACTTTCTTTACTCCAAAACTGATTTTTTAAAACAGAAGGAATATGTCATTCAGAAAATTGCAGAATGCAAGGATAAGCCAAAGTTTGTTTTTATGAATATCGGCGAAACGCATGTGCCTTATTATTTCAAAGGAGCTCCCTGGTCTAGAGAGGACAACCCCTGCGTGCCTTTCGGAAGTAATAACTCATTTGAAAAAAGTAGCTTTAGGCAGGGGAAGTGTCTTGAATTTATTGATAGCAATATAGTAGAAATACTGGCTTTATTTAAAAAGGACAATATAATAATTTGCTCTGATCATGGTGATTGTTGGGGCGAAGATGGTTTATGGGAACATGCAATTCATCATGAAAAAACCGTGACTGTTCCTTTGCTTTTTAAGCTTGAAAAGTAGGCTTTATTGTGGCAAAAAAGCCACTTTTGTAGTTTGTTTCTTCCCAAAACCACCCTTGACTTTTGATTTAAAAAGTGTATAATTTGTAAGATTTACGCATATTAGCTATGTGGAAGTCAAAAGTTCTTTAACACGAGTTTTGTTTTTTGACTTATAGCTAATATTGCTATATAGTTGAAATATGTTCGAAAACACTATGCAAAATAAAGGGGGCAATATGGAAATGAAGGAGAAAAACCAGGACGAGTTCGAGAAGTACAAGCTGGAGGTAGCTGCGTCTGTGAGCGCAGTTCAGAAAAAAATCAGTGAGGAAAAGGAGAATCGCGAACATGTCGACTTCGATAGCTATCCATCAGAAGAGTTAAAGAGGGAGGTAGTAGAAGTCGTAAAGGAGTCCATAGGTGCGCAGGGTGTTGAAGAAGTGGGACTATCGGTGCCACCATCTCACATACCCGGTGATTTTGCCTTGGAGGTTTTTAATCTGGCTAAGAAGCTAGAGGAAAAACCAAATGTGCTTGCAAAGAAAATCGCTGACGGTATAAATGAGCATGAAATGGCCTTGATAAAGGATGCATCTGTTGCAGGGGCTTTTGTAAATGTGGAGACACATAAGGAGGCGCTTTATCGCGATATTCTTGCAAAGGTGCTTGAGCTTGGAGAGCGCTATGGTGAGAGTGATGTCAATGCTGGCAAAGTAGCCATTATTGATTATTCAGCCCCAAACATAGCGAAACCGATTGGCGTTGGTCATTTGAGATCAACAATTATCGGGCAGGCTCTTGCTAATCTTTATCACGAAACTGGTTATAGCGTCATCAAGGATAACCATCTTGGTGACTGGGGCACGCAATTTGGATCTCTCATCTATGCCTATAAGGAATGGGGTGATGAGAAAAAGATAGCAGAAAACCCCATCGGAGAGCTTAAAGACCTCTACGTTAAGTTTCATGCGTTTTCCGAAGAGCATCCGGAGGTTAAAGACAGTGCTCGTGAGTTGTTCACACGGCTCGAGAAAAAGGATCCGGAGCTAGTGGCTCTGTGGAAGCGCTTTAGGGACTTGAGTCTTAAGGACTTTGAGCGTGTCTACAAGCAGCTGGGTATCGAATTTGACACCAATATCGGTGAGAGCTATTTCACTGAGCAGGCAGATAAATTGGTGGACGAGTGTATGGCAAGCGGTCTGTGCAGAAAAGACGAGGCGTCAGAAGCTGTGGTCGTGGATCAAATGGGAGAAATCCCGTCTTTCCTCTTGAGAAAGCAGGATGGATCAAGCCTGTACTTATCAAGGGATTTAGCGACACTTCAGTTCAGGGTTAATACCTTTAAGCCCGATTCTATTTTGTATGTGGTGGGCAATGAACAGGATTTGAACTTCAAGCAATTGTTTGAGTTTGGCAAGCGTGCTGAATACTTGCCCGATGATGTGGAAACAAAGCATATTGGGTTCGGGATGGTTCTGCGCGATGGTAAGAAGATGTCCACCAGAAAAGGTACGCTCATTGAGCTGGAAGATCTAATGTCTCAGTCGGTAGAAAAGTCAAAGGAGATATTGCTTCAAAAAAATCCAGACGCGGATCCGCAAGAATTGGGGAAAGTGGCTGAGATAGTTGGTATTGGGGCGATCATCTACAATGATTTACGCCAATCCAGAGTAAAAAATATCTCTTTCGATTGGGATAAGATGCTTGATCTTGAGGGTGGAAGCGCAGTTTATCTTCAGTACTCATATGTTCGAATCAACTCAATTCTCAGGAAGTTAACTGAGACATATGGCGAAATTGATTTGAGCACACTTGAAAAAGGAGAGATTTCTTTCGAGAGTAAGAGTGAATTTAATCTCGCGAAGAAATTAATGATGTTTCCTGAGACTGTATTAAAGGCTCAACAAAACGATTCTCCTCACCAAGTATGTGTGTATTTGGAGGAGCTGGCGCTGCTCTTCAATAGCTTTTACAATGAGGTGTCGCTTCTCAGGACTGAGGATGCGAAGCTTCGCGAATCAAGAGTGGCTCTGTGTAAGGGCGTGGCTCTGGTGATCAAGAAGGGCTTATCCTTACTGAGTATCAAAGTTCCGGAGAAAATGTAAATTAACTTGCCTTGGCGGTTTCCTTAAAAAAGAGACCGCCATTTTTTTATCTAAATTATTCCTCGAATTGCTCATGGCAATTTTATTCCAGATAAATTTTGTCAGCGCTACGCATTTATTCAACCGAAAAATTCGCCTGTATGGCGATGGCAGACTACTTCGAAAAGCTGGGACTTCCAGCAAAGTTTATTTCGGATGAGCCCATGTTGGCGGATTTGTAAATAGTCAGATAGAATGCCCCAATTGTTACACCTGTGTGGCGATAATTTGGCCCCACAAACCGCCTGTGGCGCTAGGATTGCTTTCTTAAAGAGGGGTAAAAAGAGATCAAAAAAATTTCAAAATAGTTTTTAAAAAGCCTTTTACTTGGCTTTTTTATTTTTTTGAGCTATTATAAATATATACTTTTATACTGACCAAGATGCCAAAAATCATCATAATTGAAGATGACCAGATGATTTCTGAAATTTATCAGAAGAAATTTTCCGATTCCGGATATGAGGTTTTTGCGGTCGAATCGGGAGAGCAGGCATTGAAAATCGCCAGGAAAGAAAAAGTCGATGCCGTCATCTCCGACCTTATGATGCCGAAGATGGACGGTTTCGAGGTGATACGGAATCTGCGCGACGGAACATACGATCCGGGCATAAAAATAATAATTTCCAGCAATTTGAGCCAGAAAGAGGATCGCGACAAGGCGATGCAGCTGGGAGCCGACGGATTCATCGCTAAATCGGACTTCAGCCCTTCAGAATTGGTGGCGGAGGTGAACCGATTCTTGAACCAGTTCAACGAACAGAAGAAAAACCAAGATAAACAAGAATCTTCTGAGCCGATCCTGCCGCAATCAGGAAAAAAGAAAATATTGATGATCGAGGATGAAGAAATCTTCATCGAAATGTTCGGAGAAAAATTGAAACAAGACGGGTTTGAAGTGGTGACTGCCAGGAACGGAGCCTGGGGGGTGAAGGAAGCTTTCAAGGAAAATTTCGACCTATACATCATCGATATGGTCATGCCGGCCATGGGCGGAGAAGAAATGATAACGAAATTGAAAATGGAAGATCAGACCAAGAATATTCCGATAATTGTCCTTTCAGCTTCGGTCGATGACGAAACGATAAAGAGAGTCGAGGAAATGGGAGTGGAAACTTTTTTCATAAAGACGCAGACCACTCCGGGCGAAGTGTCAAATAAAGTCAAAGAAATAATCGGAAACTAATTTTAACATCATGAACAGGACGCTTATCAATGAAACCCCGAATCTAATAGGGCAAACAGTGAAGCTTTCCGGCTGGGTCAATGTCCGAAGGGATCACGGAAAACTTATTTTTATCGATCTCCGCGATCGGACAGGCTCGATCCAGATGGTGATCATTCCGGACAAGGAAGATGCGTACAAAACTGCCAAAGAGGTGCGCAGCGAGTTTGTGATTGAAGTTGAAGGATTGGTCAAACAGCGTCCGGGCGGAGCTAAAAAGGAGGGAGTGGCTACCGGCGGAGTGGAAATTGAAGTCGAAAAGATGACAGTGCTGGCAAAACCTGAAGGCGATCTGCCGGTTGATATATCGGAAGATGATTTCAATCTGCATCTTGACACCTTACTTGATCATCGAGTGCTGACGCTTCGCAATGAAAAGGTGAAAGCGATTTTCAACGTTTATTCAGAAATTTTGAGCGCTTATGCCGAGTTTATGAAGAAAGAAGGTTTTGTTGAAATCAAAACCCCGAAAATTTTAAGCGCGGCCACCGAGGGCGGAGCGAATTTTTTCAAAATAAAATATTTTGAGCGTGAGGCGTATCTGGCGCAAAGCCCGCAATTTTACAAACAGGCCGGCGCCGGAATTTTTGAGAGAGTTTTCGAGGTCGGTTCGGTTTTCAGGGCGGAACCTCATTATACGACCAGACATGTGAATGAATACATCGGAATGGACGGCGAGATGGCTTTCATCGACAGCTTTGAAGATGTGATGGAAGAATTGGAAAAGACGATGGCGCATGTCATGAAAAATGTTTCAGAAAAATGCCAGAACGACCTCAGAAAATACGAAGCGGAAATTCTTCCGGTCGGAAGTATCCCTAGGATAAAACTTACTGAAGCTTTGGATATTTTAGAAAAAGAATACGGGAAAAAGATGGAAACGGTGGACATCGATTCAGAAGGAGAAAGGATGATCTGTGATTGGGCGAAAAAGAACCATAACAGCGATTTTGTATTTTTGACGCATTACCCGACAGCAATCAGGCCTTTTTATTCGATGCCGAGCGCGGATCCTCAATATACGGAAACTTTCGATCTTTTGTTCATGGGCGTGGAAATTGCCAGCGGAGGACAGAGGATCCATGATTACAACCAGCTGGTGGCGGCGATCAAAAAGAAAAAACTGAAGCCGGAAGACTTCGAACATTATTTGGATATTTTCAAATACGGCATTCCGCCGCACGGAGGCTGGGGGCTCGGTTCCGAAAGGATCGTCCAAAAAATTCTCGGACTCAAAAGCATCAAGGAGGCGATTCTGTTTCCGAGAGACGTGAAAAGGCTGACGCCGTAAGGAAAAATCCCAGCACTAATTCCGATTACGATGGGGGTAGTATAGGGTGTACTGCTCGGATTCGCCTGCGGCTTATACTTTAATATAAAAACCAAAATAAATCTGCGAATTAGTGCGGGATGCTCATTTTTGTAGCTGCTCGTTCCTCGCAGACAAAAATGGCATGAAAAAACACATAGAAAAACTTGACCTGACCAGGATAAAGCTGATCCGATTCATCGGGTTCCTGATGGGATTTGCCCAGGCGATTTTGGCTTATGTGATGTCTTCTTTTTTCAAGGAAGCGTCCGGGATTGAGAATGTCGGCATCTTCTATACCGTTTCTTATGTGATTTTCCTTTTGATCCTTCTCAATCTTCACAAATTAATCAGGACTTTGGGGAAATCCAATGTTTTTTATTTTGCTCTTTTGACCAAAATAATCGCCGTAGTTTTTTTGATAATGAACGGTCCTTCCCAGATAGGAGCGTTTCTCCTGATGCTCTATATCATCCTCGGGCATATCGAATGGGTGGCGCTGGATAACATCGTTGAAGGATTTTCAACTGACAAGATGTCTGGCCGGATCCGCGGATTGCAGCTTACGGCTCTCAGCTTCGGATTTTTGCTCGGGCCGTTTGTTTCGACATACATCCTAGAACGGACGGATTTTTCCGGAGTTTTTCTGCTCTCCTTGATCTTGAACGCGGTCATCCTTGTTTTTTCTTTGCTTGTTTTCCGAAATGTCAGCCAGAAATTCAGGGAAAAAGAAAAAGTGACCGAGGTCATAAAAAAAGCTTTCGCCAGAAAGAATATCATCAGGATCTATTATGTTTCCTTTGTCTTGGATTTTTTTTATGCCTTTATGGTGATATACACGCCGATCCATCTGAGAAATCTCGGTTATTCTTGGGAGGATATCGGCTTGATCTTCACGATGATGCTCGTTCCTTTCGTCTTGGTGCAATATCCGATGGGAGTTTTGGCTGACAAAAGAACCGGAGAAAAAGAATTTATCATAGCCGCTTTGCTGATAATGGGCGCTTCCACTCTTGCCATATTTTTTATGGGAACCGGAACGATCCTTGCTTGGGGAGCGGTGCTTTTTTGCACCAGGATCGGAGCGGCGCTTATTGAAATCTTGAGAGATTCATATTTTTACAAGCGGATCGACAAGCATGATGTCGATCTGGTCGATTTTTTCCGGACCTCTTTGCCGGCGGCATATATCTTCGCGACTATACTTTCTTCCTTCATGTTCCTTTTTCTGCCTATCCAATCTGCTTTCATACTGGTCGGAATCGTGGTGCTTTCCGCCTTGGTTCCGGCTTTCAGGCTGAATGATAACAAATGCTAAGCGGAACTTCCGGCCAGGGCGGCAACTGCGCGCACTTGATGCCGATAAGCGCTCAAGAGGTGTTTTTTGGTTGAA
>DQBY01000090.1 GCA_003534085.1 Candidatus Moraniibacteriota bacterium
CATAGCGATGCAGGCGGGGAAATTGCAGATGAAGTTGCGAAGAAAGTAAAGGAAATAATGGAAAATGTCTACAAATTAAAAGTCCCCCTGGTCGTTGATGTGAAAGTGGGGGATAATTGGGGAGAAATATAGATACTTTTGAAACAAAGAAGGCGGCCATGTGAGCATGGTCGCCTTTTGTGTGTGGTTAAGTTTTAGTGTCTAGCTTCTCCAGATTATCAAGTTTGTTCGATAATTTACTCAAAGAAGCGGACAGATTTTCCTTAAGGAGAGTAAGTTCATTTTTAATGCTGGATATACTGTGCCCTTCTGCATTAAAAAGTCCGTATCTGATGAGTTTTTTGAAAGTTTCTTCGCCAAGCCTATGTTTTAGCAAATTGCTGCGCCTAGGAGATCCGACGCAGGCAACATTGATTTGGGCAACGAGCATTATTTTGTTGTATGTATCGTTGCTATCCATCACCTTTTTTATGAGTTTAAGCGTAGCTTTGCCTTCAGTAGGACAGGCCAACTGCTGTATGAGACTTTTCCTGAAATCCTCCGCGATTTTCAAAACATCAATCTTTTTTAACATTTTGCATTCTCCTTTCTTTCAACCATTCTCTAATCAAAGGATCTTTTTTCGGTAACCTGGTTCCCGGAATTTGTTTAAGATAATTTTCTAGTTTCAATAAAATATCCCGGATGCTATTATCAGTCCCCATAACTAAGGGTTCAAAATTCCAGTTCAGGCTTCGAATTAACCATTCATTTTCAATTACATCCAGACAAACTGCTATTATTTGTCTGGATGTCAATCGTTTTCCTTTAACTAGGATCGCTTTGCCATTTTCAGTATAAGCTTTAGATTGCTCTGTAAATCGCTGGGTGTTGGCATTGATTTCTGTCATTAAGGATTTGAAATATTCCATTATCTTCTCATGGTTTTTCCAGGGGAATGATTCTTTGTCTATCAATTTTTATCCTCCTTTTTTTATAATTCTTCCCACATGAAATCCAGATACGTCTTTATCGCTTGGGCGATGGATGCGTCTTCGATCAGAGTGGCGTTTTTTCTGTCATAAGATATCAATGCCGTATATGATCCGGCTATGACGATGTCCGCGGAAATTTTGGTTTCTGGCGGTAAGAATTTTGTGTGCGTGATTCCTTTTCCGGCTTCGGCAAATTTGTGATTCAAGGGAGTATCTTCCAGAAGCATGCGATAGAATACTTTCCTTTCTTTGATATCTTGAAAAAATTCCAACTCGTCCTTTTCAGAAACAACTTTTGAAGCCGTCTCATATGATCCGCAGTTTATCGCTTCTCGCTGTTTGATAATATATTCATCAAAAACTTTCGTGATGCCGTCCGCTCCTTCAAAGAATTTGATCTGCGGTTTGTTTTCTTGGCTGATATCTATCGCTTTAAGCATCGGCAGGATCGTATTTTGCAAAAGATGCTCTTCAATCTTGGCCTCTTCCTTTTTTTTGGCGACCAATCTTTCCAGATTGTCCGGATTTTCCGCCACGAAAAGTTTTTTCTTGCCTTTCCGGCTTTCCGCCACCAGTCCCTTTCGCTTTAATTCATCCAAAGCGGCATAGATGCTGACGCGATTTATTCCTGTATTTCTTGAAATACCCTGAACCGAAGCACTGCCGCTTTCCAGTAGTATGATGTAGGTGGCTACCTCCTTTTCGGTAAGTTTCAGTTGTAAAAGGGCATTTGTCAGATTTGCTGGCGCAATTTGCTTTTTCATAACTCTGACTGATAAATATACATCAATTTCAACAAATCGTCAATAGATGTATACAAATCAGTTTAAAAATGTTCAATCTAGGCTTGTAAAAAGGTAAATATATGTTGTAAATACATTATTTACAAAATACTCTAAAACAGTCAGAAAATCAAGTCTTAATCCAAGACTTGGAAACCGAAGAATTAAAAGATAAAGCTTAAACCGCTTCTTTGTTTAGGGCTACATAGAAGAGACTGGAGAAGGCCGCGATTATGAAGGCGATGATGAAGGAGATATGGATATCGCCGAGAAAGAATATCATCATCAGGACGGGCAAGACAAATGCGCGGCTCAGGTTGAAAATAATTTCCCGCTGCACGATAAACTTGAAGTAATTTCTTTTGGCGGCAATGTCATAGGAATACGCTGTCCAGGGAACGGCCAGAAAATGCTGGGTAATATTCTTGTAGGTGTCGATAAAGAAAACGGAAGTAAATCCGGTCACAAAAACTCGCCCGATCCAGCCGAAGAAATACAAAAATGTGCCGAGCCGTAAAAGGTTGCGCTTGTCTTGTTTGTCGGTGGCTTTGCCGATAAAATAAAAGGTCAGAAAAGTCAGGAGCGTGGTGATTGACGCCAGCGCTCCGATCGATTCGACGCTGAACAGCATGACAAAAAGAAAGATCGGCCACAAGATCAAACCGATCCAGGACTCGATCGCATAGCCGGAAAAGCTGTAGATAAAATTCAAATTTTCTTTTTTAAAGATATCGCGGATCAAGCCCTTCTTTTCGAAGGTAATTTTTTCGTAGGTATCTTTCGTCAGAAAAAGCGGAAGCATGGCCAGAAATAAAATCAGCGAGCCGACAAAAAAGAGCGTGCCAAAATCGGCATATTTGATGATCACGCCGCCTAAAAAAGGCGACAGGATGCCGGCGATCACTTCCACTGCCTGGATCATGGAAACTTCCCGGCCACGTTGCTGGCGGTCGGAATGCTGGATGAAATTCAGGTGGAAGCTGTAGTTGTACAGGATCATCTTGAAGGAGCGCAGGATCGGCAGAAAGAAAAACAACAGCGGGAAATCCTGAATGAAGCGGAGACCCACAAAAAACAGAATAAAGATCGGAATGGTCAAAAGCATCGTGTGTTTCACGCCCAGCCGGGCGACAATCTTGGCGCCAGGATAGGAAAACAGGATGAAACTCACGGAATTCAAAAAGAAAAAAAACAAGATGGCCGGAACAGAATAATCCAGCTTGTATAAATAGATCGGAATAAAAACCGAAATGAGACCCAGCGCAAAATTTAAAATGCCGTAGGAGGCATACAGTTCGTTCATCTCCTTGTTTTTCAGGAAATGGCGCATGGAATGGCTGTTATGGTGAAGCGACATGGATGGTTTATTTTAAAAAGTAAACTCGTTTTTTATTATAGCCTATTCCAAAGCAATTTATAAATTTTCTTCATCGATTTTGCGATGCCTTCGCTTTCAATAATGAGGCCAATCTTGTCAGCATAAGACATGAAAGCCACTTTGTTGTTATAAATATTGATTTCAATCGGAATATCAAAATCTTTGATTAGTTTTGTTTCGCTCAGTTCTTCTTTATCCGATTTAGCGTGTTTCGCATACATTTTATCGGCGGGAGCGATGCGCAAAGCGCGAATATTATTTTTCTTTCTTTCTTCAACATACTCAATCGGGAATTTACCAAAAGCTTTGAAAATCTCAGAAGTATTGAATTCCAAAATTTCTGCAGGTTTCTCTCTCAATGTATCTTCGTAAATTTTTAATATCCCTTCTTCATCTTCGAAAAATAAAATTTTCGGTTTTATATCTCTTTTATTATGGATAGCCTCCAGTTCCGGCAAGACGTTCTCAAAGCTTTTTTGATAAGTTTTAAAACGCTCTGCCAAATTTTTTGGATTTTCAGCTAAATATTTTGCATGTCCGCCTTTTTCGGTTTTTAAGATAAAACTTTTCCTTACCATTCCTTCCAAAACGGAATAAGCCGTGGTCCTTTTTATTTTGGCTTTTTGCGCGATTCTTTGCGCGGATGCCACGCCCGATTCCAAAGCCGCCAAATATATCTTGGCTTCATTGGGTGACAGACCGAGGTTGGTTAGAATAATTTCTGAAATCATAAATATATCTGTCATTCCGAGTGGAGCGTAGCGGAATCTAATAGGGTTTTCAATTAGATCCTTCGACTTCGTCCGTGGCGGACTACGCTCAGGATGACAGCCTTATGACGATATTTTCGTCGTCTAATAATTTAAGCCTAGCATGCTGATTAAAATATGTCAATATGTGGCTAGAATAAAGTAAAAATGTAAAATATCTTATATAATTCCAAAGACGAAACAATTGACTACACTTTCAAAAGTGCTAAAATATAGAGCTGCGATCAATATTGGTTGCAGCAAAATAGTAATCTTAACAAAAAATAGGAGGAAAATATGCAAAAGTTGAAAGTTAACCCTAAAAAAATAAAGTCCATCGTGAAGGACTTTTGGAGGGAGAAAAAAATTTGCTGGGTGGAAGGACAGAGTTGATTAATAATATCTCCAGCATAAGCAATGGGGAAATAAAAAGTCTATCAATAATGACAGATTATAAAAATCTTATTAAGCTGTCTGCGATAGCTTCAATGGTTAAAGATGAATTTCGTGGAAAAGAGTACTGGGATATTGAGAAATGTTCTGCGGCATATGGCTTGGCAAAGGTTTGTCCGGAAGGATGTCGGGCATGTATTTTTCGGCCCAATTCAAAAGGAGTAGTGGCTAGACCTAAATTTTTGCTTTCAGAAAAAGAATTTATCAAGGATGCCAAAAGAAAAGCTTTGATGGGAGCGAGAAACTATAAAATAGTAGCTCCTATCAGGGGATTGGATAATCCTGCTTTACTGAAAAAGGCAGTCAGAATTATTAAAAGCATCAGAAAAGAAGTTCCTCAGATTAAGCAGATTTGTGCTTCACTTGGACTATTAACAAAAGAGGCGGCACGTGCCTTGAGAGATGCTGGTGTTTCGGAGTATAATCACAATCTTGAAAGTGGCAGGAGTTATTTTGATTCAACGCGATATTCTTTAAGGCACACATATAAAGATAAGATTGATACGATTATTAACGCGTATGAAGCGGGCATGGGAATCTGTAGCGGGATTTTAGTCGGAGAGGGCGAGAAAATGTCTGATCGTATAGAATTATTTAGCACGATCAGGGATTTAAAAAATGGAAAGGGAAAAATTATTATTGATTCGAGCCCATTTAATATTTTCGTCCCTGTAACACTAGAACATGTTGCAAATAAAAGGATAAGCGCGGAAGAGATACTGATGAGTCTGTGTATGTTCAGAATAATGTGTCCGAATGTTAAGATTTTGCCTAATGCTGGCAGAGCCTACTTCAGTGATTATCTTGCCCTGACATATTTTATTGCCGATGGCCGTTCAATACATGGCGCATATCTGACCAAAGGCGTAACAGAAAAGCAGGATAAAAAAATAATGGAGATAATAAAGAAGACCATTTAATGAAGAGCGCTGTTGGGCATTAACTCAACGGCGCTTTAATTTATTATATGAATAAAAAAATAAAAAAGAGCGATATTGAAATGAGAAAATATTGGGATAAAAGATATAAAAAAGAAGAATTAATTTACGGAAAAAGGCATAGCATAGCACTAAAGTATTTATTAAAATATATTGGAAAAAAAGAAAAGATTTTAGAAATTTGTGGAGGCTATGGTAGGAATGCTTATTTTTTAGCAAAAAAAGGTTATAAAATAAAATGCACAGAAGCATCCAGGCAAGCTATTAATATTGGAAAAAATATATATAAAAATCCAAATCTTTCTTTGGAAGTTAAAAATGCTTTAAAATTAGATTATTTCAAAGGAGCATATCAGGCAGTTGTTTCAATTTATGGTTTAAATAGTCTGGATAGAAAAAATGTTGAAAAAATATTCAGAAATATTTCAAGAATAGTCAAGATTGGCGGAAAATTTTGTAATATCTTTTTATCTACGGATGATGTTGAATTTGCCACAGGAAAATTGATTGCCAAAAACACTTTTGTTTTAAAAGATGGTCAATTGGTAAAATTTTTTACTTTGAGCGAAATTGAGGAGCTTCACAGGAAATATGGGTTTAAAATAGAAAAGTGTTTAAAAATAAAAGAAAGAAGAAAAATAGCGGATAAAACCATTACGTCAAGATTTTTTCTGGTGTTATCACGGAAAGTTTAGTAAATAATCTGGAAAAGGGGGCGAAGCTCTTTATGCAGCGTGCATCTGCTTTCCTTTTGTGCATCTTTCCTAAAGCTTCGCTTTAGGATATAATTTAATTCATGAGGAAAACAGAATTCGCCAATGGAGAATATTATCATATCTTTAATCGCGGTATTGAGAAGCGAGATGTGTTTCTTGATGAAAATGATTATAGAAGATTTTTAGATGGCGTTTATTTATTGAACGATAGGCAGGATGGATTAATGATAGAATGGCGCGATTATAAAAAAGGCAACCTCTCTGCAAAATTGGAAGATTTCCTAAAGCGAAGCTTTAGGAAAAAAGATCCACTGGTGGAAATTGTCGCATATTGCTTAAATCCAAATCATTATCATTTTATCCTGAAGCAAATTACCGATAGGGGCATTGAAAGATTTATGCATAAGATCGGAACTAGTCATACGAAATACTTTAATAAGAAAAATAAAAGAAGCGGAGTTTTGTTCCAGGGAGTTTTTAAATCTGTTCACATTGATTCTAATGAATATCTCTTGTATCTCTCGGCTTATGTGAATAAAAATAATTTTATTCATGGCTACAATAAAAATGATAGTTGGGCATACTCAAGTTTGCATTGTTATTTAAATGAAAGGTTGGATAAGCTGGTGTGCAAAGATGTTATTCTTGGGCAATTTAACAATACTGAAGAATATAAGGAATTTTTAGAAAATAACGCATTGCATATGAAAGAAAAGAAGGAAGTGGAGAAGTATTTAATCGAGGAATAATTAACTTTCCTAAAGCCCGGCTTTAGGAAGACTAATAGTATGCCAGAACTTCCGGAAGTTCAAACAATTGTAAATGATCTGAATAAAAAAATAAAAGGTGATACAATCACCGATTTTTGGAGCGACTGGGCGAAGGCTATCAAAGGGAAATCACTGGAAGCTTTCAAGAAAGAGATCAGAGGCAGGAAAATTGTGAACGCGCGCACAATCGGAAAAAATATTTTTATCGATCTTTCCGGTGGAAAAACTTTGTATATCCATCTGAAAATGACGGGGCACCTTCTGATTAAATTCCAAAAACCAAATTCCAAATCCCAAATAAAATCAAAAAAACAAAATTCAAAATCCGAAAAAGCTGACTATTTCGAGGATAAAGTGAATAAGTACATCCATCACATTTGGTATTTAAGGGGTAATCCGCCAGCTGGCGGAAAAACACTGGAATTTTCTGACCTTCGCAAGTTTGCCAAGATCGTTCTGGACGATACGGAAAAAATTCAGGAGTTGCCGGAAATAAAAGCGCTCGGGATCGATGCGATGAGCCCGGAATTAAATTTCAAAAAATTTCAGGAAATTTTATCCAAAAAATCCAAAGTCCCGATCGGACTTTTGCTTATGGATCAGACTGCGGTTTCAGGCATCGGAAATATTTACAGAAGCGAGATACTTTTCGAAGCAGGCGTCCTGCCGGAAAGAAAAATCGCGGATCTCAGTGCGGAGGAAATCAAATTGATTTTCAAAAACATCAAGAAGGTGCTCCAAAAAGCCATAAAATTTCGAGGAACATCGGATTCCGATTATCGTGACACAAGTGGAGCGCCTGGGAGTTTTCAAAATGTGATGAAAGTGTATAATAAGGCCGGGAAAAAATGTCCTGCCTCTCGGCAGACAGGCCCGAAATGTGATACAATAATAATCAGAAAAAAATTCGGGCAAAGAAGCGTCTTTATCTGTCCGGATTGTCAAAAATAATAACTCGCTAATAAAAGCGAATAATTAAGCTAATCAGAGCGAATGATTTAAAAAATTAGCATTCATTTGTTTGTAATTAGTTTTTATTCGCGAGTCGTTTATGGAAACAAAGAAAAAAATAATCATAGGAGTAGCGGCAATCGCCATAGCTATTGGCGGTTACTTTATTTTTTCTGAAGAAAAATCTCCGGTCAAGCAGATTAATCTTGAGACTGTGCAAGTTCAAGAAACGCTTAATTCAGGCGATGTTAGTCCGATTTCGGGACTGGCTTGCGAAAATTGGAAAAAGCGCCCCGTAGCGGTCATGCAGCCGTCTGACATGCAGGCAAGGCCGGCCGCCGGATTTTCCGAGGCCGATATGGTGATCGAAATGCCCGCATTTACAGCTTCAGTGACTCGGCTTATGGGAGTTTATATCTGCGACCTGCCTAAAGAAATCGGAGCTATTCGAAGCTCTCGCCATGATTATATCGCATTGGCAAAAGGACTGGATGCCATATTTATCCATTGGGGAGGATCGCATTTTGCTCTGGATCTTTTAAAGGAAAAAGTTATAGACAGGGTGGAATGCATGTCGGGCAATTATTGCGAAAGGTGGCCGGTCACAGGAAAGATGCGCATGGAAGATACAGGACATATAACAAAAGAAAATGTGTTGAAGGCTATTGCGGATTATGGATTTAGGACGGAGGGGAAGTTTTCTGGATATGCTCATCAGGCAGAAGCGCCACTTGAGAAGCGTCCGGAGGGAGGAAATTTGAGGGTGGCATTTGCTAAGCCTTATGATGTTGAATATGATTATGACAAAGCGACAAATACTTATCTTCGTACTTGGGGAGGCGAGCCTGATATAGACAGGAATAATAATGTGAGAATCGCTCCAAAAAATATCGTGGTGATGTTTGCGGAATCTAGCCAGATCATGGCAGCTGAGGATTATTTAGGAAAAGGATTGCAGGATCCTTGGAAGAATGTCGAGCCGATAAAGAAAACCGGATCTCAAAGCATCAGCGGAAGATATAATAATGTTCAGATCGGAGATCCCTGGTATGATTCCAGCGATTCAGGAGAGGCGCATTATTATTTGAACGGCCAGGCTTTTTCCGGAACTTGGAAAAAAGACCGATCAAGAATCGACAGCAAGCTTATGTTTTACGACAATTCAGGAAAAGAAATGATGTTTGTTCCGGGACAGATCTGGGTTGAAATTCTGGAGCCGGGCCAAACTTTGAGGTGGGAACCAAGCGCATAACTCGCTAATCAGAGCGGATCCAAAACTAATGAGAGCGAATTTGTTTCAATTCGCTTTTGTCGGATATAATTCGCGAGCTGCTTATGATAATTTTTCTATACGGCGAAGATTCCTTCAGATCAGGCCAAAAATTGCTGGAAATAAAGAAAAAGTTTTTTGAAAAAGATCCGAGCGGGTCCGGTTTTTCCGAATTTGATTTTTCAGATAAGAATAAAAAAAATAAAATACTTGATGTTTTCGGGATGGCGAATCTGCTGTCGCCAAAAAGGCTGGTAGTTGCCAAAAATTTGATTTCGGGCGGAACGGACAGAGAGCAAGATGAAGTGCTTGCTTACCTCAAAAAAAACAAATTTTTGGCAGAGGATACGGATCTGATAGTTGTTTTTTGTGAAGATTCTCAGCCGAAAAAAAGCAACGCCATTTTCAAATTCCTTCAGAAGGGCGGCAAAGTTCAGGATTTTGAAAAATTGCAGGGCGCAAAGCTTAGTAATTGGATTTTGAAAAGAATGGGCGAAGTCGATCCGAAAGCGAATATTTCTAAAAGTGCTTTGGAAAAACTGATAATTTTCGGAGGCAGCGATACTTTTCTTTTGGACAAAGAAATTCAGAAACTTGCCAATTTTTGCGACAGCAGGATGATTAAGGACGAAGATGTGGAGTTATTAGTGAAAGCAAACATATCCGGAAATATTTTTTCTACGATTGATGCCTTAGGGAACAATAATAAAAAGACCGCTTTGAAGCTGCTTCATCAGCATATCATGAAAGGCGAAGATCCTTTTTACATCCTTTCGATGTTCATATATCAGTTCAGGAATCTCATAAAGATTGCGGATCTGAAGGATAATTTTGGGATGCACGAGCAGGAAATAGTCAGAATTTCAAAACTTCATCCGTACGTCGTGAAAAAAAGTTTGGGGCAGATCAGAAATTTTTCCGCGGACGGACAAGCTTTTGATAAATTGCGGAAGATCTATCAGAAGCTTTCCGATCTGGATACGAAGGTCAAGACTGGGAAAATTGAAATTAAGATGGCGCTGGATAAATTTATCGTGGAATTGTAATGTGTCATCCTAAGCTTGCCTGCCCCGTAGCGAGCCCTGCTCTGCTATTCGGGGATTTAGGATCTAATGGGATTTTGCCTTTTCACAAAGCTTTATTAGATTCCGGATCGAGTCCGGA
>DQBY01000103.1:0-2341 GCA_003534085.1 Candidatus Moraniibacteriota bacterium
CCCTGGCGGAGATCCGGGATCTAATGCCTGGCGACAATTCATCGCCCAAATTAGATCCTGAATCAAGTTCAGGATAACAAATTATAGGTCCGCGCGGAATATAAAAATATTTCCCGACGATCGGGAGAGCATGTTCAATTATATTTGCTCAAAATCCTTCAGAAGAAATATTGAAAGTTTTTCGACCGACGGCTTCCTGAAACTTCCGCCACTCTTTCGATTGCAGAAAATCTCTTTCGATTTTATTGCTCATTGTTCTTTGTTCACTGTTCACTGCTTATTTTCTCCCTAAATTTTTGAGCGCTATCGTCACTCTCTGGCCGATGTCTTTTATGTCGGACGGGACCATCTTCAAAGCGTCGCGCGCTTCGGCTACGGAATATCCCATCGCGACCAAGGCCTCGATCGCGTCTGAATCTGACACCGCGCCTTCCTTTTCGCTGTCCGGCATATCAGCGACCTTGTTCCTCAGTTCTAATATGACCCGCTCAGCCGTTTTCTTTCCGATTCCGGAAACTTTGGTAAGGATGGACGAATCCTCGTTCAGAATCGCAGTTTTGATCGTATTCGGAGTAGCGACAGTCAAAATGCCCAGTCCCGATTTCGGCCCTACTCCGCTGATGGAAATCAGAAGTTCGAACATTTCCAATTCTTCCATGGCTAAAAAGCCATAAAGATCAATCGCATCTTCCCGAACATGCGTATGGATGAACAAATTTGCCTCCGCCTGCCCGGCCCGCCTCGACTCGCGGAGATCGCTCGTCGACGCGAGGCTGGCCAATTTTCCAAAAGTATACACGCTCAAAAATACCTTGTATCCGATTCCGTTCACTTCTACCACTGCGTAATTATCTTTCAGATATTCAATTTTTCCTTTTATTTTCGCTATCATGCCTTAATTTTAGCTTTTTTTGGACAAAAAGAAAAGGCGGAATAGTTCTTCCGCCTCACACCTCCTTTCCGCGGATCAGTCCGCTAATCCTGTTTTTTTCCTGATTCAATGATCTGATTGTAACGATAATCATTCTCCTCTTGTTTGACAGCTCGCATAAAGCGCTCCGGATTGCCCCCCTCTTTTGATAATGCGCTATTATTCCCCAATAATTCAGCTAACTTGATTTTTTGTGACAGAATCTTTTTTGCAAGATCATAGAGACCCTTCTCAATCCTAATCACTTTCAGCGATTTCATTCCCTCTTCCGAAAAAAGCAACCAGCTTTCAAATACCCTGGGAAGAAAAGCAAGCTGAAAAGTTCTGCCGATATCTTCCTTGCTTTCTATCTGAATAAACAGTCCCTTTTTCATCCCATCTACGCCAGCGCCTTGAGGAAAGAAAATAAACTTTCCTGTCACTTCATGACTGGCTCTCCCAAAATTATATATTGGAGAACCAGTCATCCTCTCCGTTACAACGATATAAGCTTTCATTTTTTTCTCCTTTCCGTGGATCAGTCCGCATATTAGCCGATTTTATCTGTTATTTCTGTCCCGAGTGACCAAAATCCTCCTCTTAGTTTCTCAGATATTTTCCGTAGCTCAGATTGACATTTTAGGAAGCTCTTCGCTTGTTTAATCGTTTTCATTGGAATATTGATCATTGCTACATTCTTATGTCCCATGGGCAAAGAAATAATTTCCTCTATTACTCCATTAAATTTGAGATAAACGCCCCTGTCCGTGCTTAGAATTTTTTTCGAAAGATAGATGTAACGACGACTCACAAGTCCAATGCCGGGAACGTCTGAAACGCATTGCTTTTCTACGATATATGCCTTCATGCCTCTTCTCCTTTATTTTTTTAAACAACTCTGGCCCAAGGCCATCATGGCAGTTTAGTATTTTTTTAAATTTAGTCAATGCAAGCTGAATTAATTTTTTATATTTTGGCTTATTCTTGACATTTTTTTAGTATTATGTATAATAAATTTAGTCAGTTTTAATTGACCTTTTTAATAAACAAAATGAAAAATATTCTCAGAAATTACGGATTAAGTGACAAAGAAAACGAGGTCTATCTTGCCTCCTTAGAACTCGGTGAGGCCACCGGTTTTCAGGTTTACAAAAAAACTTCTCTCAAAAAACCGACGGTTTATTATATTCTCGACGATTTGCGCAAGCGTGGAATGGTAAGTTTGAGCTCCAAAGGAAAGAAAAAGTTTTTTGTAGCAGAAGATCCGCAAAAGCTTAGAAAAAAACTGGAAGAAAAACTTTCTTCCTTTGATGAGATACTTCCCCAATTGCGTTCGATCTATAATGTTCCGACTTCCAAACCGAAATTAAGATTCTATGAAGGAAAAGAGGGCTTGAAAGAGGTTTATGATGACACATTGAGGTACAAATC
>DQBY01000103.1:2490-2691 GCA_003534085.1 Candidatus Moraniibacteriota bacterium
TTTCGTTCAGTCAAAACCATAGATCCGAAGAAATATAATTTTCCGATTGAAATCAATATATATTCCAACAAAGTCGCCTTGATTTCGTTTAAAGATGAGATAGGACTAATAATCGAATCTGATGAAATCACAAAAATGATGAAGATGCTATTTGAATTTTTTTGGAAAACTTTGTAAGTCCTACATTCTAGCCTGAACTGC
>DQBY01000031.1 GCA_003534085.1 Candidatus Moraniibacteriota bacterium
TAAACAACGCTAATTAATCTAACAATTAAAAATTATAAAATTTATAGTTATTTATCAATTATTTGAACTATTTTTACAAACTCATGCGGCGTCAGACTTTCCTTTCCTACTAACACACCCTCCATTCCGGAATTAATGCAAGTTTCTTGGACGTTGGCAGAGGCAACAGAGCCGCCATAAATTATTTTGACTCTCTCTGCAATTTTTGTTCCATATTTTTCCACTAAAAATTTTCTTATCAGCAATCTAGCGCTCATTATGTCATTGGTAGCCGGCAAATGATCCGGTTTATTTGCGCTGATAGCCCAAACTGGCTCATAACAAATAACCACATTTTCAATCTTGCCACGATTTACTCCGGCCAAACAATCCCCCAACTGTTCCAAAACAACTTGTCTTATTTCTTGATTTTTATTTTCTCCTACGCACAAAATGGGTTTTAACCCGTGCTTCAAGGCTGATATTAGCCTGGAATTTATTTCTGAGTTATTTTCAGAAAAATATCTTCTTCTTTCGCTGTGTCCCAAGATCACATATTCCGCTCCGAAATTTTTCAGCATGACCGGAGAAATTTCTCCTGTGTATGATCCCTTTTCTTCTGAAAACATGTTCTGAGCGCCAAATTTTACTTTTTTATTTTTCCATTTTTTGAAGCCTTCCAGGTGGACCGATGGAGGACATAACACGATTTCGGAATTTTTCAATTTTGCATTCTTCAATTCCTTTCCCATCCACGCCAAATAATTATCACGCTCCACGGAAGACAACAGATTCATTTTCAGATTGCCGATGATTAATTTTCCCATATGTTTTCAAAACAGTTATTCTTGCTTTTTTAAATATTCCGCCGCTGCTTCCGGCTGGATCGTAGAAACTTCTATCCCTGTCGAAAGTTCAAATCCGGCCCAGATCGAAGTCCTCGGAAGAATTTCGATATGCCAATGGTAATGCGGATAATCTTTGCCGTCACATGGAGCCGTGTGGATATAAAAATTATATGCCGGATCGCCCAAGGCTTTATAAATCCTGTTTATCGCAAACTGCAAAGCTTCAGCCAATTCCAACATTTCGCTGTCCAAAATCCTTTCAAAATACGGCTTATGTTTTTTCGGCATCACCCAAACCTCGAAAGCCGCACGGGAAGAATACGGACAAAATGCGATAAAATTATTATTTTCAAAAATCATCCTTTTCCCCTGCTCGCCTTCCCATTCGATCATGGCGCAATACGCGCAATCCTTGTGAGACTTCCAATAAAGCTCCGCTCCGTCCAGCTCGCCCTTGATGTATGGAGAAATAACAGGGACCGCCACCAACTGAGAATGAGGATGAGCGATTGAGGCTCCGGCCTCCTTGCCATGATTATGAAAAACTTCGATATAGTTGATGCTTTTTTTTCCCATCAGATCGATGTATCTCTCCTGGTATGCATCAATGATTTCAGCAACTTCCATCGGCTCCAAAAGAGCTATCTGCTTCTGATGATCTTTCGTGACCACAATTTCATGATATCCTGTCCCGTCCATTCCAAAATATGGACCTTCTTCGATATGCCTCAGCGCCCGACTTCTTGCAAACGCCGGATATTTGTTCGGAAAAACACGCAAGCTCCAGTCCTCTTCTTGCTTATATATCAGAACGTCTTTTTCCTGTCCGGTCTCTTCCGGATGGCAAAAAAAGCAAGGCTTGTTAGGATCTTCTTCCACAACTGCTCTTTTTTGCGATGCAAATTCCTCCGGCCTTTTGGCTCTGCCGGTCGCGATGACCACCCAGTCGCCCGTGACCAGATCCCGCCTTAACTCTGTCAATTTTGTATTTTTGTTTTCTTCCATCCTCCTTTTTTATTGATCATTGATCATTGCTTGTTGTTTCTGCATTGATACTGTCCTGTCACCATTCTCCATTTCACTTGAAAAAGCTCCTTCAAAGTCTGGATATAACCCTTTATTCCGACTGTACTTTGGCCGGAATCGATCCAAGTGACCGGAACTTCAATTATCTTGTATCCCATTTTTTTTGCCAAAGCCAAAATTTCAAAATCGCCGCCCCACCGGATCGCCTTCATCTGAGGAATTATTTTTTCAACAACTTCCTGGGACAAGACTTTAAACCCGCACTGCGTGTCTTCAATGCCGCGCAGATCCAAAGTGAATTGTATCAGCAAATTACCCATGTTCCCGAGCAGCTCTTTTACCTTTGGCTGATGTTTCTCGATTTTTGATTGTTGAAGATCGCGAGAGCCGATTATGACATGCTCTCCGGCTTCAAGATGTCCCCAGAAATTATCAAGCGTCTCGATCGGCGTAGCGCCGTCCGCATCCGTAAAAAGTCTGAATTTTCCTTTCGCTTTCAAAAGTCCTTCTTGCACCGAAAAAAGCTTCCCTTTATTTTCCTTTCGGTCGATGAAATTAAAATCGGAAAAATCAGCCATGAAAGACTTGACGACCTCGGACGTATCGTCCTTGGAACCGTCATTTACGACGACCACTTCATAAGAAATGTTTTTCCCTTCGAAATACGCCTTGATCTCTTTCATGTGCTCCCTGATTCCTTTGCCCTGACGGCTCGCTTCATTATATGCCGGAATGACAATTGATAAGTATGGATTTTCCATTTGTTTGATTTAGATATTAAAACAGATATCCCAAAGGATATCTAAATTATAGCATAAACTGCTAAAAAGATGAAAATCAAAATTTTTAGTCTTGCTTGTCGAGCCACTCCTGAAGTATTATTTTGGCTGCCTCCTTGTCGTCCAGCTTATTCAGGTTTCTCGCGCCCTTCTCCTTCAAATTAGCCTGCGCCATCTTGGTCGTGAACATCTCTTCTTCGTATTCAACATCGATTCCGGCGTTTACCGTCAAAAGCTTGCCCAAAGCCTTTTGGTCATTGTCCTCATTCTCAGCTAACGCGTGCCTCGGAAGTCCGATTACGGCCTTGCTTATTTCTTCTTTTTTGATTATTTTTAACAATTTAACCAAAAGATTGCGGTCATTTTTGATCGTATCGTACGCAAAAGCGATTTTTGTCTCAGTATCCGCCAATGCCAAACCAACCTTGGCTTTTCCAAAATCTATGCCTAATACTTGTCCCGCATCTTTCTCCTCTTTTTTGAAAAATAAAGCTTTAGTCTTTCTTCTAATGTTCTTAGAATTTGAAAGGTGCGGGATATGGCTTGTTTCAGGTCTATTTGTCGCATGTATTGACTTTTTCATAATTTGGTGCTATAATTTATTATTGTAGTGATCACACTGCAAAGTTCATTCAAAAGGAGGATAATTATGTCGAAAATTTCCATACTCACAGAAGAAGGAGAGTTGATTCAGAACATCAGAATCATGCTTTCCTCGCTAGGCAACCCAAATTATCTCTATGATGCTTTCGGGATTGAGGAGAAAGATTTGAGCAAGCTTAATTTTTCAGAGCTTACAAAAATCGAAGAACACATCAGCCCGTTTGCATTCCTATAGGAGGAAAAATGGAAAAGAAAAAATTTGAGAAGTATTTTTTGATAATTTACACAGTGATCGTAACAGCATTTACAGTTTCACTCTCAACGCTGATTTGTTCAACGACCACTTTCGTACCAAAATTTCTTCCATACCTCGTAGTCATTCTCATTATTGCAGCTCTTGGCATGGAGAGAGCAAGGAGAAGATTACGAATTACTTTTCAGTAGCACCCGAGCTGTTCGTAAAGGTTTCAATCATTGAAACCAACGAACAGCTCTTTTTATTTTCAAAATTATTTGTCATCCTGAACTTGCCTGCCCCGTAGCGAGCTCTGCTCTGCTATTTGGGGATTCAGGATCTAATGCGCGCCCTCATAATCACAAAGCATTAGATTCCGGGTCAAGCCCGGAATGACACTCGTTATACAATTGTCAAAACTTCCACCCCGCTCTCTGTTATGAGTATCGTATTTTCGTAATGAGCAGAAAGTGAACCATCCTTAGTCACAAACGTCCACCCGTCATGTCCCAATTTCGTTTCAAATTTCCCGGCGTTCACCATCGGCTCAAGCGCAAAAGTCATGCCATGCGCCAGATCAAAATCCTGAAATTTTCGGTTGTAGTAATTTGGGACTTGCGGATCTTCATGCAATTCTTTTCCGATACCATGCCCGACTAAATTTCTTATGACTGAAAAACCTTGACCCTCGACATATTTTTGGACCGTCTTGGAATAATCGCTCAGTTTCTTTCCGGGTCCCATCTTTCCTATCCCTTCGAAAAATGATTGTTCCGTCACTTTCATCAATTCCCTGGCCTCTTCGCTTATCTCTCCGACAGGAAACGTCCTGGCCATGTCAGTATGCAGTCCCTTGTATATCATTCCTATATCCACTTTGAAGATATCTCCGTCTTTCAGAATTTTATCTTTGCTCGGAATCCCATGCACCACTTCTGAATTGACGGAAGCGCAGATTGTAGCCGGAAAAGGATTGCCCATGTCTTCTCCATATCCTTTAAAGGATGGTTTTCCGCCACGTGCGATCAGAAGCTCTTCAGCGAGCTTATCAATTTCCAGCGTATTCTTTCCGGGAGCGACATTTCGCCCGATTTCAGCCATTATGCCGGCCAAAATTTTACCGCCTTCCCTCATCGCCTGTATTTCTTTTTGTGATTTGATGTTTATCATAAATGAAGCCTAGCTCCTAAAGCTTCGCTTTAGGAAACATTGCTGCTATATCTTCAAAAACTTTTTCAACTGTCTGTATGCCATTTATTTCAACAAGCAGTCCGTTATTTTTGTAATATTCAACCACGGGCATCGTTTCGTCCTTGAAAATCTTGAGCCGCGTTTTTATGCCCTCGATCGTATCGTCTTCGCGCTGGATGAGATCCTCTCCGCATTTTGGGCATTTATCTTCCTTGGCCTGAACATCTTTTCCCATTATTAAGACTGTTTTGCATTTTTTGCAGATCCATCGCTTAGAAATACGAGCAATAGATTCTTCTTCCGGAATGCTGATAAGGAATACTATATTGATCTTTCTTCCAAATTCCAATAAAGCGCTTTCGATATATTCCAATTGATCCATCGTTCTGGGAACTCCGTCAAAAACTACGCCCTGTTCCCTTGGAATCGAATTCAATTTCAGATGCAAAACTTCCCGGAGTATCCGGCTTGGAACCAGCGTTTTGGTCACATTCTGGATAGAATAAATCTCTCTTCCCAACGGAGTATCGCTCTTGGCAACTTCCCGCAAAGTCTTTCCCATATCGATATGCTCCAAATTGTATTTTTTTGCCAGCAGTTCCGCCTGCGTTCCCTTGCCGGAACCTTGAGGACCGAGAATAATTATGTTCATGAAAAAATTTTATAATTTTTAATTTTGTAATTTTTAAATAATTTTCTAATTTAAAATTTTTAAACCAACGCTATTTTTGAAAGTTTAGAAATTAAAAATTTAGATTTATTTATAAAATTAAAAATTGGAAATTAAAAATTCGAGCGAAGCGGCTAGAAGCCTTCGTAATCCCGCATGACCAATTGGCCTTCGATCTGTTTGATGGTTTCGATCACGACGGAAACGACGATCAAAAGTCCGGTTCCTCCGATGCTGATGGCCTGGATATTGAAAGCGCCCTGCACGATGAAAGGCAAGACTGCGATCGCTCCCAAGAAAAGAGCGCCTGACAAAGTGATGCGGTTTATGATCCGGTAAAGATATTCAGTAGTGGTTCCTCCCGGCCTGATTCCGGGGATGTATCCTCCTTGCTTCTGCAGGCTTTGAGAAATCTTGTTCGGGTCAAAAACTACCGCGGTATAAAAATAGGTAAAAGCCACGACCAGGATGAAATACAAGATTCCATAAAACCATTGGTTCTGAAAAACATTCCCTATCCAGACCGCGATTGAAGCGACAGTCGGATTGGAAGCACTGGCCAAAAAATTAGCGATCATTCCCGGGAAAAGCATGATGGACATGGCGAAGATGATCGGAATTACGCCGGCCTGATTGACTCTGAGCGGAAGATGAGTCGAGCTTCCTCCATACATCTTGTTTCCTCTGATCCTTTTGGCGTATGAAACAGGAATGTTCCTTTGCCCTTCCGTCACGGTCACGATCGCTCCGATCGCCAGGACTACGAGCGCCAAAAGAAAAATGTAGGTCACCGCTTTGGTCGGATCCCAAGTCGCGATGATCTGGGAAAGACTGGCAGGAAGTCCGGCTACGATTCCGGCAAAAATTATCATCGAAATACCGTTTCCGATCTTCTTTTCGGTTATCAATTCTCCGAGCCACATCAGAAAGATCGTTCCGGCAACCGCCACTGTCAAAATAGTAGCCATATCGAAGGAACTGAGCTGTCCCAAAATTCCTTGGCTTCTCAAAAGCGAAACCATCCCAAAAGTCTGCATCGCAGCCAAAGGAACTGTCGCGTATCTGGTCCACTGGTTGAATTTCTGGCGTCCTGCTTCCCCTTCTTCTTTATAGATCTGCTCCAAGCGCGGAAAAATCATGGTCAGAAGCTGCATGATGATGGAAGAGGTGATGTATGGACCGACTCCAAGCATTACGATCGAGATGCTGGAAAGCCCGCCTCCCGAAAACAAGTTGATCAGTCCGAACAGCTGATTACCTTCGAAAAAGTTTTTCAGCTGCGCCTGATCCACTCCCGGAATCGGAATGTTTGCAATCAATCGGAACACGACCAAAAGCGCCAAGATGAAAAATATCTTGTTTCTGATCTCTTTGACTTTGAAAATTTGTATAATTTTATCTATCATAACGTGTTGTCATTGCGAGGGAGTCCCGAGTACTCGGGATGACCGCGGCAATCCCGAACTTTAATTCACAAAATTTAATGTTACGTTCTGTGATTTATTGTAACGAGATTGCTTCGCTTCGCTCGCAAAGACATATTTAATAAAAAATTAGAATTAGGCGAGAGGTTGGGGTGACCTCTCGCAAGATCAATAATCAAAACTTAAATCGCAACTGCCATGAACATTGCAAACACCAACTTCTTGGCCACAATTGCTACATCTATGCCTTGAGTATCCAAAAAACTTCTGAATTAAGTGACATGATGGACATTCAAATGTGGGGTGGATATCGAAAGAACCTGTGCCAGAATTACCAATCACCATTATTATTGCCTCTTTTTCACTTGCTTTAACTTCAAGAAGATCGAAAAAACCCATTTAAATACCTCCTTGCATCATTTTCCCCAATTCTAATTTTTTATTTTTAAAGAATTAAAGGGCAACTTGCGCCGCCCTTTAAGATTATTTGCTTCCCTTTTTCTTTTCAGTTTCAACTTCTATCTTCCCGCCGGATTTTTCAATCGCTTCTTTTGCAGAGGCGCTCAATTTTATTCCTTTCGCAATTGTCAATTTTTTGCTCAGGACCGTTCCGTCTCCCAAAATCTTGATTCCCTTGTCTGCATCTATTCTATCAACAATTTTCGATTTTATCAAAGTTTCTTTATTTACCACTTCCCCATCCTTGAATTTCCTTTCCAGCTTCTCCAGAGACACAACCGCGTTTTTCCCGTCCAAAGCCTTGAATCCCTTTTTCTTCTTCATGTGATCGATCAAAGTCGAGCGTCCACCTTCAAAAAGAGGATCGACATGGGCGCCGCTTCGCGCTTTCTGCCCCTTGTTTCCTTTTCCGGAAGAAGTACCTTTCTTCCCTCCGCGTCCGATGGTCTTTTTCTTCTTTCGCCTGTTATTGAGTTTTAGTGTATGAATTTGCATATTTTTTAATGCGATGCCAATCAGCGAATTACATCCGAATGCTACGAATATTCGTGTCATTCGAGTGCTGATTCGTGTCATTCGAATCGCTTTATTCTTTAATTTCTCCAATCCTGGATTTTCTGGTCTTTGCCTGACCCATGCTGGCAAAAGCAGCGACAGCCGCGCGAGCCACGTTCAATTTGTTCGAGGTTCCAAGAGATTTTGAAACGATGTCCTTGATTCCGGCCAGATCAACTACGGCGCGGATAGCCCCGCCTGCGATTACTCCTCTTCCGGGAGCAGCCGGCTTCAAGATGATTTTGGCGCTTCCTGATTTGAAAACCAATTCATGAGGGATAGTATTCTTGTGCATAGGCACGGTAATCATGCTTTTCTTCGCGTCATCAAAAGCCTTTCTGATCGCATCTGAAACATCGGTCCCTTTTCCTACTCCCACGCCGACTTTGCCTTTCCTATTTCCGATTACTAAAGTTGCGCGAAAACGGAACCGGCGTCCGCCCTTTACCACGCGGGTAACGCGAGCCAGATCCAAAAGCTTCTGATCATATTCAGGCTTTTCTCTTTTTCCTCCGAATCTTCGGTCATTTTTTGCCATATATTTTAATTTCTCAATTACGAATTACGAATTGAACGAAATTACGAATACCCTTAGAAAAAACTTTCGTATTTTCGATAGATTCGTAAGTTCGTAAATTTAGAATTTGAGTCCGCCTTCTCTTGCTCCATCGGCAACAGCCTTCACTTTCCCGTGATATTTGTAGCCTGATCGGTCAAAAGCGACTTGTGTAATTTTCTTTTCCAAACATTTCTTCGCGACCAATTCTCCGACTTTCTTCGCTCCCTCAACCGTATTCTTTCCCTTAGCCTCGTTCAAACCTGCAGAAACAAGAGTAGTTCCCTTTGCATCATTGATGACCTGGACCTGAAGTCCCTTCAAGCTACGAAAAACACTCAGTCTAGGAATCTCAGCTGTCCCGCTGATCTTAGCCCTGATGCGTTTCGTCCTCTGAACTCTTAATTTATTTCGTGAAATCTTAGTCATATGAGTTTAATTTATATCTACATTTACGAATTACGAATTAAACGAAATTACGAATATTTTTTAAAATTGTTTTTCGTACTTTCGATAGATTCGTACGTTCGTAATCTTACTTAGCCGCTTTCTTTCCGGCCTTTCTTCTGACATGCTCTCCGACATATCGGAATCCTTTTCCTTTGTACGGCTCAACCGGTTTTAATTTTCTGATATTGGCGGCAAATTGACCTACCTGTTGCTTATCTGCTCCTGTTACCTCCAAAACAGCGCCTTCGATCTTCACTTCCAATTCTGCCGGGACGTCCACAATTACCGGATGAGAAAATCCGAGAGCCATAGTGATCTTCTTTCCGGCAACAGCCATACGAAAACCGACTCCTTGAAGTTCCAATTGTTTTTTGTAACCGTCTTTTACTCCGACGATCATATTGTCGATCAAAGCGCGGGTCAATCCCCAAATCGCAGGAGCTTTCTTGGATTTCCCCGTCTTTTCGACGTTGATTTCCTTTTCAACTATTTTGATTTCAACTTCATGGTGAACCACCATTTCCAAAGTTCCTCTGGAACCTTTCACCTCCAAGCGGTTATTGTGAAGTTTCACTTCAACTCCATCGGGTATCTCTATTGTTTTTTTACCTATTCTACTCATATCCTAATGTTAATCCTAATTATATCCTAATTATATTCCAAATTAATTCAGGGATTCGGATTTAATTCGGACGCAATTCGAACCCTAAATTCGTATCTACCAAACTTCACAAATATATTCTCCTCCCAATCCGTTCTTTCTAGCCTCGAACCCGGTCATAACTCCCTTGGAAGTGGAAATTATGGAAATGCCGAATTTGTTCCGAACATTCTTGATTTCTTTATTGCGCACATATATTCTCTGTCCGCCTTTGCTGATCCTCTTTATCTCCTTGATTGCTGGAATTTTCTGGGTATTGGAGATCTTGTAATATTTCAATCCGATTTTGATATTCTTCGACATGTCTATGCTCTCTTCAGACACAGACTCGATGAAACCTTCTTTTTCAAGGATAGTCGCAATAGCCAATTTCAACTTTGATGCTTTTACAAGCACCTCTTTTTTCCCCGCCCTTTGGGCATTCCTTATTCTGGTTAACATTTCAGCTATTGTATCCATATACTAATTTTAATCCTAATTATATCCAAATTATATACTAATTTATTTTACAGGATTCGGATTTAA
>DQBY01000044.1 GCA_003534085.1 Candidatus Moraniibacteriota bacterium
ATTCCCAGAGCAAAAGTCAAAAGCGGGCCGATAGACCTCTTTGTTTCAGTATGCTTGTGGATTTCCGGAATAAGGTCGGCCGTGGCGATGTATATGAATCCTCCGGCAGCAAAAGGGATCAGAAAGCCTGTCAGCTTTTCAGTTTCGGAATTTAACGCTAATACGATAATGGCTCCGATTACGGCTGTCAGTGCCGTACCAAAATTAAAAAGAAGCGCTTTCATCTTGGAAAAGCCTCCATATACCAATGATCCAAAATCTCCTATTTCCTGGGGAATTTCATGGAATATCACGGCAATCGTAGTTGCGATTCCTACGGGAATACTGACCAGATAACTTGCGGCTATTACCACTCCGTCGATAAAATTATGTAAAGTATCCCCAGTCAGAATCATCAAAGAAAAAGGCTTGGGTTCATCGTGCGCTTCGCAATGAGCTTCATGACAATGCCGCCAATGCAAAAACTTTTCCATCACAAAAAAAACGAGTATCCCGCATAAAATATAAAGAGAGACATTGAAAACCTCCGGACCATTCTCATAAGCTTCCGGAATAAGATGGATGAAAGCGTCGCCCAAAAGCGTCCCGGCCGAAAGGCTGACCAGATAGATAAGAATTTTATCTAATTTTTCATGCCGGATAGAAAGCGCGAAAAGACCGACGAGGGAAATCAGACTGACTATTATTACTGATACTAATGTATAAATCCAAATCATGTTAATTATTGTCATCCCGGACCCGCCCCTGCCANNCCAGTGATATTGCTATATACTGGTTCCCGGCTTTCGCCGGGGACGACGCCTGCATTCCGGGTCAAGCCCGGAATGACAGCGTATTTATAGATAATTCTTAATAAGCTCAATATGATCTTTCTCAACTTGCATCAAAGCTGTAAAAAATATTCTGATGTTTGCCTCGGTCGCTTCTTTGGCAAATTTGGAATAAATATCTGTCGCATGTTCTTCCAATTCGATAGTTTTTCTGAAATTTTCAACATCATCCTCGCTGCATTCCTGCGGAGCGATTTCCGGCATCTGGATGTTCATCAATTTTGTTACGACTGCTGCGTGCTCCAATTCCACTTTGGCCAGTCTTTTATACATCGCTTTCAGTTCATATGTATCAGCCTTTCCAGCCATGCACAGATAAATCGCATTGGCCCGGATCTCCAAAGCCAGAGTTTCTTCCAAATTCTTTTTGGAAAGTTCGGAAATATCTGTAGGCTGATTAATAATCGGGTTAGATTCTTTTCCTTCTTTTATAAAATTATCATGCGCGCCGCAAAAAGGACAGTCCGTCGGTTTTTCATGACCGAGATATGCATCCCCGCAAATTTGGCAGATATATGTTTTCATAAGCCTACAAAATTACAAATTGAATACAAATTTACAAATATACAAAATCCCAACATCCTAAGAAAGTGAAGAATCTCATCTTGGGCGTATTCGATTCATCATAGCCGATTTTTACTAGCCACTTCCCAATTTTATTTTATTATTATTTTCTGTGCAGACATACACTTCCGTTCCGTGAATATTCCTGGAGGACATATCATAAAAGCACCGTATACTTGAATATTTGCTCCAACTTTCAATTTCTCTAATCCAATAATAATACCACTAGAATCAACGAGTTCAGCTTTTGAATACCAAACTTCAATTTTTAAATCATTGTTTTCCATGTATAACATATCTGGCTTGGGCACAAATTCATTTGGTTGTCTAAAGTGCTTAACTATTCCATTGACAGCTACTTCTTTTTCAAATTCAATTTCTTTTTTAGAAACAATAAAAAATATAACCCCTGATATTAAACCCGCCAAAAAAATAATGATAAATATAATTTTTATAACTTTCATAAGATTTACAGATTACAAAAAAGGTTCTTGAGCCATCTGCCGGGATTGAACCGGCGGCCTGCGCGTTACGAATGCGCCGCTCTACCAACTGAGCTAAGATGGCAAGGATTATTCTGTTTGTGCGGAAACACCCACAGTTTGATTTATTTCAGGAAGCTTAGTCGGAATTGTATTTTGATTTGCTAACTTTTGCAACCTTTCCCATTCCGAATCCACGATTCTTTGCATCTCTTCGATCACATGCTTGTTTTCCGGCGTGAAGAGATGCTTGAAGCGACCCTGGCCTTTCAAGAATTCTTCAATAGGTTTTCTTTCGCGAGGTAAGCTTGCCCCGTGATCCGCCGCGGATTTTACGGGGTAATTTATCGTATAATTTCCATTTTCTATTTCATACAACGGCCAAAAATTTGTTTCAGTCGCCAGTTTGGCATATTGAACAAACATCGAAGTCGGGAATTTCCAGTTGTTCGTGCACGGTTGCATGACGGACAGAAAACTTGGCCCTTCTGTTTCAAATGCTTTCCTAGCTTTCCTTTTCAAGTCTGGCAAATTTCCTACGCTTGCTTGCGCGGCATATTTGATCCTGTGAGCATTAACGATCTCCATCAAGTTTTTTCTCATTTCAATTTTTCCGAAAGATTCTTTGCCGGCCGGAGTAGTTTCCGTGTTCGCTCCGTATGGGGTGGCGCTTGATCTTTGGTTTCCGGTGTTCATGTATCCTCCATTGTCATAAACCACATACAAAAAATTATGCCCTCTTTCCAAAGCGCCCGAAAGCGATTGCAAGCCGATGTCGTATGTTCCCCCGTCCCCACCAAAAGCTACAAACTTTATTTTTTTCGGTACAGACGAGGCATGCCTCGTCTCTACATTCTTTTTTAACAAAGCTTTATGCGCTCTTTCCACTCCGGAGATGGTCGCGGCCGCGTTTTCAAAAGCATTATGGATATATGGCACCTTCCAAGCAGTATACGGATACAAAGTCGAGGTCACTTCCATGCAACCTGTGGCATTAGAAATGACGACCGGATCTTTCGATTCGCCCAAAATAGTCCTGATGATTGTCGGAAACCCGCACCCCGCGCAAGCGGAATGTCCCGGAGCAAAATTTTTAGCTTGTTCTTTATTCATAAAATCGTTTACAGTCCAAACCTCTTAAAAATGTTATATATTTTTTGAGGCAAAGAGTCAACGGTTATTTTTTCATCTTTTCCAAATTCTTTTTTAATCTCAAACAGTCCGACTCTTTTCTCCTCCTTTTCCTTTCCCATATCTTGCAAAAGCTTTAACGCCCGCTTATCCGGAGTAGTCTCGGCTCTTTCTTTAAAGTCTTTTTCTTTTTCTCGCAATTTAATTTCTTCAATGCTGATATCGGAAGAATTTATCCCGTCCCTGATCCTTTCAAATTTTGCATCTCTTGGATCTTCCGCGGGTCCGTCGATCTGGTTTTGATCCCCGAGTTCCTTGCTAATTTGAATCTCCATTTCATCTGCCGTTTTTTTAAAATCCAAGACAGACTCTTCATCAAGCTTTTTAATTTTATCGAGAGCATCGGCTCTTTCCGCCGCTCTTTCCCGGGAAAGATCTACCGTTTCAATTATAGGCATCGCTGCTTCGCTTTTTTTAGTTTTCACATGCCCCTCCTTTTCCAAACTATTTTCAATTTTTCCTTCAAATTTCATATAATTTTATTTAATCCGCTATATTTAATTTCTTTTGAAATATCCCCTTTTTCCAAATCTTCAAAAACACTTTCGATATCTTTCGCAAAAATATCTCTTCCTCCCAAACTGTATATGTATGGCTGGATTTTCGGCCTTGCATCAGTCTGATAAAATCCCGAAACAATATCTTGATAAATCGGGGAATATGTCCCGGAAGAAATGGCGCGCTCCATCACAGCAATGTTCTTTGCGTTTTTCAAGGCCGAAATAATTTCTTCGCGCGGGAATGGACGAAACAAATTTATTTTCAAGAGCCCGACTTTTTTTCCTTTTTCCCGAAGTTTATCTACGACATCCTTTGCGGTTCCCGCAGTTGATCCAGCCAACACAATTACCTGCTCAGCATCTGCTAAATTATATGCTTCAAAATAACTATGCATTCGCCTGGAAATTTCCGCGAATTCAGCGTTAATATCCGCGTAAATTTCCGCGGCGGCTCTCATAGCCGCATCCTGATCAACCTTGAATTCAAAATACGAATTTTGAAGAGACAATGGTCCGAATGTAACCGGATCATCAACATTCAATAAAGATTTTTCCGGATTGAATTCTCCCAAAAATTTTTGTACCTGTTCTTTTTCCAAAATTTCCAAATTCTCCACCGAGTGCGACGTGTTGAATCCGTCCATAATCACCATGACCGGCAGTCCGGCTTTTTCCGCCAATTTCATTCCGATGATCGTGTTGTCGTAAACTTCTTGCGGATTTTCTGAAAATATCTGGATCCATCCGGCATCGCGCGCACCCATGACATCGCTATGGTCACCATGTATATTGATCGGCGCGCTCAAAGCTCTGGCTGCCACCACCATCAGAATCGGAAGACGCATTCCGCTTGCGACATACAAAATTTCATTCATGAGCGCCAAACCTTGCGAGCTGGTCGCAGTCGCAGTCCTGGCTCCGGCCGCGCATGATCCGACGCACGCCGAAATTGCGCTGTGCTCCGATTCAGCTTCTATAATTTCCGTTTCAACCTCCCCGTCCGCCTTGAATTTCGCATATGTCTCAATGATCGGCGTCTGCGGAGTGATCGGATAAACAGCCATCACATCCGGCTCAATCTGCTTCAAAGCTTCGGCCGCCGCCGCTCCGCCCGTCAAGGCTATTCGATTTTTATTATTTATTTTCATCAAGTGATTGTAGGGATGGGATCCCTACAGCGTTGTTAGCTCTTTTTCATTGTTATTGATCTCAACGGACAAACTTGCGCGCACACTCCACATCCTTTGCAAAAATCATAATCTATTTGCGCGTATCGCGGATCGCGTATCGTAGATCCCGCAAGTTCGCGATTCACGATATGCGAGTCACGCTCCACGACTATAGCGGCATCCGGACAATACGGAACACAAGTGGAGCATCCGCTGCACTTTTCTTTGTCCACGACCGGTTTCATATATCTCCAATCGCCTGTTCGCGCCGCATTGCTTATATCATGTTTTATAACTGCTCCAACTTCCATAAAATTTGTCCGAACCGCTGATTAGCACTTGATTGTCCTGATTACACTGATTTTTTATTCATGTGAAATCATGTGTTTTCAGTGATAATCAGTGGTTCTGATTTATATAGCATCATACGCTTTCTCAATCGCCTGAATATTTTTCTCCGTCGCTTCTTTTCCGAGTTTGCCTTCGAAAATTTTTCTGAATTCGGAAGTTACGCTTTCCAATTTCACCGCTTCAGTGACCTGGACGAATTTTCCTAAAATGACCGTATTTGGACGAGGCTGTCCGAGTATGTCCATAGAAATTCCATTGGCATCGATCGGATAAATTTTTCCTTTGCAAGTGATCCTCTCACGCAATTCCTCTGCTGTTTTTTTTGAATTTATGATCAAATTTACATTCCTCTGTAGAGACGCATTGCAATGCGTCTCTGCGTTTGTAAATTCAGAAGAATCCAAAATAGTCTCATCAAGGATGAGCACGACATCCGGATCCGTTATCGGCTCATGAGTCCTGATTTCCGAATCCGATATCCGAACGAAAGTTTTTGTAGGAGCGCCGCTCCTCTCCGGTCCGAATTGCGGAAAAGCCTGCACAAATTTGCCCTCATTCACAGCCGCCTGCGCAACTATCTCCGCCGCCGACTTCCCCCCCTGCCCGCCTCGAGCATGAAAGATTATTTCAAAAATTTTTCTATGATCCATTTTGGCATTATACCACAATCTTACGAACATACCCACCTCGACTCGCAGAAATTGCTTGTCGATGCGAGGCGGGCAAATCGAACAAAGTACGAAATTAAGCATTTTTACTTCCTGCCTCTTTGACTCATATATTCGTAATTTCGCTAAATTCGTACGTTCGTAAATTATCTCTTAAAATACCACTCATAAACCTCCTTCGTCACCGGCACTGCTATGGAACGATCGCCGCTTTCTCCTTCAGCAAGGATGACCAGGGCTATTTCCGGATTTTCATAAGGAGCGAAGGAGATGAACCAGCCGTGGGTCTTGTTTTCGCCTCCGAATTGAGCCGTTCCGGTTTTTCCGGCTACTTCCACATCAAGATCCTTAAGCTGCTGAGCGGTTCCGCTTGTAACCGTCTGCCTCATTCCTTCTCGAACCACGCGCATGACGTCCTTCGGTACGAAATTGCTCCGAATAACCTCAGGCTGAATATGATCGACAGATCCATCATTTTTTTGGATCCGATTAACAAGCCTCGGCTGATAAAGAGTTCCCCAATTTGCAAGAGAAGCCGTATGAGTTGCAAGCTGGATCGGAGTTGTCGTGATGTAGCCTTGCCCGATCGAAGCGTGATATGAATTTCCGATATACCATCTCTCGCCGAGCTTTTCCAGTTTCCACGCTTCTGTCGGGAAAAAACCCGAGGCTTCGCCGGGCAGATCTATCTTCGTCGGCAATCCCAATCCGAACAGATTCGCGTATTCTTTCATTTTTGCAATTCCCAATCCTTTGATATTTCCGTATCCGCCGCCGATGGCGTAAAAATAAACATCACAGCTTTCCGCGATCGCCTTGCGAAGGTCAGTGATTCCGTGAATTTTCCAATCACCAAACCTCCAGCTGCCCACATTGATCGCTCCGATGTTATCGTTTACGGTCGTTTCCGGCCTGACGATTCCTTCCATCAAGGCTGCTGCCGCATAACCCGGTTTTATGGTGGAACCGGGAGGATATTCTCCGCTGACCGCACGGTTGAACAGCGGCAAATTCTTATCGCCGATTATTTTTTTATAATCATCATTCGAGATGCCTCGAGCGAATAGATTATTATCGAAATTCGGAAAACTAACCATTGCAAGAACTCCTCCATTTCGCGGATCGATTGCCACTGCCGCCGCAGTCTTGGTTTCAGTTTTTTCCAAAGCGCTTGCCAGACTGTCATAAATCTTCTTCTGAAGCCCTTCATCGACATTAAGATATAAATTTTTGCCGCTTTCCGGCTGGATGATGCCCAAATTTTTTTTCGTATTTCCCCTTGAATCCACTTCTATCCGCTTGGCTCCGTTCTTTCCTTTCAAATCGCTTTCATAATATTTTTCCAGCCCTGTTTTCCCTATATAATCAGTGCGGGAATAAGACGGGTTATTTTTCCATTCGTCTTGGGTAATTTTTCCGTCATAGCCGATAAAAGTTGCGAATATCGAACCGTTCTCATAACTTCTGATTGCGGTATTTTCCACATTTATCCCGGGAATATCTTTTGCCCTCTCTGCCAAAATAAGCGCTTGGTCCCGTGTTATGTTTTCTTTCAGAAGGATCGGCTCGATGGATCGTTTGTTCTGGACTTCCAGAGCCATTTCAACATTGCCGGCCTCCATATCCAAAACCTCGGAAATAATTTTTATCACGCTTTTTCTTTCCTCCAGATTTTCCGGAAGATCATGAGAAATTACGACGACATCCATGCTGGGAACATTGCTCGCCAGGACATTCCCGAACTTATCCATGATTTTCCCGCGGGGCGCCTTTATCCCCGCCAGCCTGATGCGGTTTCCATTGGCAATGTCAGAATAATGGTCGCCCATCATCACGCCGAGATAAAAAACCCTGAGAAAAATCAAAATCAGGACGAAAACGATGGAAAACCAGATGAAATTCAGGCCCTTGCGCTTGAAAGGAGTTTCGATGATGGCCTTTTCTTTCTCCGTGACAGTCATTATGGAATCTTCGATCTCGGCTCCGCGCAAAATTTTTCTTTTTCTAAAAATTCCGTAGAACATTATTTTTTTAATATAAGTTTTTCCCCGTAGATACTCCTGAGCTTCTCGAATTTCAGGAGCGGCCAGTAAATGATGGCGAACAGGATGGAATTATTCAACATTTTAACAAGGATGTCATTGCTCCAAAAATTGACCCCGGCTCCTGCCGGCTCGCTGAAAATGCGCGAAGCCTCTATCAGCGAAGAGATGGCCAGATCGTTAAGCGCCGTCCCGAGAGCTGCCAAAAATATCAAGATGAAAAATCTCCAGAGAGTCTGTGTGACCAGGAATCGTCTGGCCAAAAAACTGGAGACGAGAACGACAAAGGTGAAAGAAGCGATGTTCGTTCCCACCGGGAAAAAGGAAAAGATATCCATGAGGAGCCCGGCCGCGATTGCCATTTTCCAGACCTCGCCGAATCCGCGCCTAGCGCCCATAAATATCAGAATTATAAGAACGAGATCGGGAATCGCCCTTTCCTGAAAAAAATTCGGCAGGAAGGACATCTGAAAAATAACCAAAAGAAAAATAATTATGAATATGGATATCTTTTTACGCATGTCATTTTTTTATCACAAAGACCAAATCCAGCTTGGAATACCTTATCCTTGGAATGACGGCGGCTTGCTGGAACAATTTAT
>DQBY01000045.1 GCA_003534085.1 Candidatus Moraniibacteriota bacterium
CCATTTTACTCTCGGTCATGAAAAGCAGCGCGGATGTGGGGATTTATGGAGCGGCATACAAGGTCTTGGAAAACATAACTTTCTTCCCGGCCATGATAATGGGCTTGATCATGCCGATAATGTCGCAAAGCATTTTTAGCAACAGGAAAAAATTCGAGGATATTTCGAATAAAACTTTTAAGATATTCCTGATTTTGACAGTTCCGCTTATCATCGGCATCCTTTTTTTGGCGCCCGCCATAATGAATATCGTCGGGGGCAGTGAATTTTCCGAATCATCGGACGTGCTCAGAATCTTGGTTTTTGCGCTGAGTGCAATTTTTTTCGGAATGTTTTTCAGCAGCATGCTTATTGCCGGAAATCAGCAGAAAAAACTGCTTTTTGTCTGGGTTTTGGCCGCTATCATCAATATCGCTTCCAACCTGCTCTTCATTCCCAAGTTTTCTTATTTTGCCGCGGCCTCCGCTTCGGTCGGGACTGAGATTTTTGTCGCCATAGCCACTTTTGTCCTGGTGGCAAAAAACTTGAAATATTATCCGCGTCCGGAAAGCTTTTTGAAAATAGCAGGATCAGGAGCGATCATGGCCGGTTTTCTGGGACTTGCGCGAGACATGAATTTTTTTATCGCCGCTGTCGGAAGCGGCCTGGTCTATTTCCTTTTCCTCTGGTTGTTCAAAGCGGTAGAGGCCTCGGAAATTACCAGCATCATCAGCAAGAAAGGAGTCAAGGAATATCCGGGCAAGGGAATTTCGGCCTAAAGTACCGGAGCAATAAATTTTATTTATGGAAAAATTTCCAAAAGTTTTTGTCATAATTTTAAATTATAACGGAGGCGAGCTGTTAAAAAAATGTCTCGCGGGGGTCTTCAAGCAGGACTACCCTAATTTTGAAGTTGTTCTTGTTGATAATGATTCGAGAGACGGGTCTTTTGAGTCTGCCAAGAGCAATTTTTCTAAAGCTCACTTTATAAAAAATGAAGCCAATCTCGGGTTTTCCGCAGGGAACAATATCGGGATCAGATTCGCTTTGGAGCGGATGGCGCGGCATGTTCTTCTTTTGAACAACGATACGGAAGTGGAAAAAGATTTTTTGTCCAAGCTTATCGAAGCGGCTGAGAAAGATGATGCCATCGGAATCGCCAGCCCGGTAATTTTCAACGGGCATAGCCGCCAAGTCTGGTTTTCGGGGGGAAAAATCGACTGGCTCCGCATGAAGGCGGTCAATGAACAGACGATAAGGACAGTTGACGCTTATGAAACCGACTTCATTACGGGCTGCGCCATGCTGGTGAAAGCCGAGGTTTTCAAAAAGGCGGGTCTTTTGGACGAAGACTTTTTCCTTTATTGGGAAGACGTTGATTTCAGCCAGCGGGCCAAAAAAGCGGGATTTAGAAATATTATTGTTGCCGGAAGCTGGGTGTACCATTTTGAAAAAAGCGAAGGAAATTTGGAAAATAAAACTTACTGGCTGGTTGTTTCCGGGATGTTATTTTTCAAAAAAAACGCCACAGCGATGCTAAAGGTTTGGCTGTCCGGCTATATGATCCTCAGAAAAATAAAAAATAGGCTGGACATCGTTTTTAATAGAAACAAATCGGCTCCAGTCGTGCGAAAAGCGTATAACGATTTCAAAAATGCAAAGTTCTAGGGAATTATCCATAATAATTGTAAATTATAGGAGCGGACAGCATTTGAAAAAGTGTCTCGCTTCTCTTTTCAATAATCTGAAGGATATAGATTTTGAAATCATCGTTGTGAATAACGATGAAAATGAAAATGTAGAGACGCATTGCAATGCGTCTCTACAAGAGGCGGGGAACATTAAAATTATTAATCATAAAAAAAATGTCGGCTTCGGAGCAGCCTGCAATATCGGCGCAAAACTTGCCCAAGGAAATATTCTTTGGTTTCTGAATCCGGACACGGAAATTGCTTCAGCCGGCATAAACGAAGTTTTGAAAGAATTCAAGAAAAATAAAGCCGTTGGAATTATCGGATCAAAAATGATTGATGAAAAAAATAAGATTCAGGAATGGACTGCTGGAAAAGAAGCGACCATATTGGGCATTATTTTGAATAATTTGGGCTATAAGCGCGATAAAAAAATTTGGGAAAGCAAAAGAACGGTTGAGTGCGCATGGGTGACGGGGGGGGCGATGTTCATCAGGAGGGAGTTATTTGAAAAAATTAAAGGGTTCGATCCGAATTTTTTTATGTATTTTGAAGATATTGACCTTTGCAAAAGAGTCCGGATGATCGGAAAAAAAGTTTTGCATCTTCCTGAAGTTGAAATAAAACATATCGGGAGCGGAAGCGCGAAAAACAAAGATGAGCAAAAAAAAATCTATTACAAGTCCCAAGAATATTATTTTGAGAAGCATCACGGAGGACTCTCGAAGAAATTGGTCAAGGGCCTGCGAAAAGCGGCTCGGAAAGGCTAAAATAAAAGAAAACATATGAATAAGCTGCTTTTATTTTTTGCTCTCTATCTTCCCTTTCAGTTGGCGCTGAATCCTATGGAGGGAGTGGATCTGGCTTCTATCCGGGTTTTAACGCTGGGCCTATTTTTTGTTTGGCTGGCGAAGGGAGCGAAGGATAAAAAAATAATCATAAAAAATAATCTTCAGACTTGGCTGATCGGCAGCTTTCTTTTTTTGAATGCTTTTTCAATTGTGGCGGCAAGGAATCCTGACTGGTCAGCCAGAAAGCTGCTTTTTCTTTTTTCGATTTTTCCGATTTATTTTGTAGCTTCTCGCCTCATTGACAACGAGGAAAAAATGGAAAAAATGATAAAAGCGCTTCTCTGGAGCGGAGCCGGAGCGGCAATGATCGGGATAGCCCAATTTTTGATGCAATTTATTTTCGGCCTTGATAGAACGTATGAAATTTGGGCCAATTACGCCATAGTTCCTTTTCTTGGCAACACCTTCAGCGAAGCTGTTCTGGCAAACCCCAGCTGGCTGGTGAATATTTCCGGAAAGACCTATCTGCGGGCGACTTCTATTTTTCCGGATCCCCACATGCTGTCTTTTTATCTCGGACTTCTGATTCCGCTCGCTCTGGGAATGTTTATCGCCAAGAAAAACAAGCTTTTTTTCGGCGCAGCGTTTTTGATATTGCTTGCTGCCGACCTGTTGACTTTTTCGCGGGGAGGTTATCTGGGATTATTTGCCGGAGTTTTGGTTTTACTGATCATGCTATGGCATAAGTTGGAAAAAAGACACAAGTTCGCGGTTTTTGTCATGGCCGGATTCATGATTGCGGCCTTTGCGATTCCGAGTCCGGTTTCGCAAAGACTTTCTTCCGGTTTCGACCCGAAAGAGGGCTCGAACGCGGGAAGATTGGCTATCTGGAGGCAGGCTGTTGAAGTTGTAAAAGAGCATCCGCTTAGCGGAGTGGGAATCGGAAATTTTCCCTTGGCCATAAAAAGCACGGCTGGGTATAGAGAGCCTATCTATGCCCATAATACTTATCTTGATATAATAGTTGAAACAGGACTGCTTAACGGCTTTGTGTGGGTAAGCATACTTTTTTTGGCTGTTCTGGAATTTTGGAAAAGAAAAAGAAACATTATTTTTTTTATGGCGGGAGTCAGTTTGGTTATTTTTTCAGCGCATTCGATGGTCGAAACCGCTATTTATTCTCCGACCGTCTTGACATTGCTTCTGATCATTCTTAGTTTTGCCAATATAAAAGATGAAAAAGCTGCTTAGCTTGGAAAATTACATATATCTGGTGGTTTTTTTTCTGCCGGCTTATCTGATAAAGGCGAATATTTTTGGCATGCCGACAAATATTTTGGAAATTTTTATCGCAGTTGCTTTTGTCTGGGCGATTTTGGCGAAGATAAACGTTAAGAACNNGTAAATTTTTTGACCCCCGGCTTAAAAATAGCGATTTTACTGGTATTGGCCGGGCTAATCGCGTCCGCTTTGGCAAATCACAGCTATGCGGGCGGTTTTGGAATAATAAAAGGCTGGTTTCTTTTCCCCCTTGCCTTTGCAGTTTTGGCAAAAAATATAGTTCCGGAAGAAAAAAAAGAAAATTTCTTTCTAGCGCTGTATTTGTCGGCATTAGCAGTTTCTGCTGCGGGCTTGGCGCATTATTTTTTGGGCCAGGTCACATTTGACGGCAGAGTGCAAGGAATTTTTAATTCTCCTAACTATCTGGCGATGTATTTGGCGCCTGCTTTGATCATAGGATTAAGTTTTTTTAACTCCGGGAAATTCAGAAAGTATTTATTTATATACGTATTGAGCTACGGATTGATCTTGGCGGTTTTTTATCTGACTTATTCCTATGCTGCTTGGGCGGCCTTGGCTTGCGTCTCGATCTTTATAATATTCTTCAGGAGCAATAGCCGGATTAAGTTTAAAAAAATTATTATTGTAAGTGCTCTGGCGCTTCTGATTTTGCTTTCTCAGTGGAGCAATCCTAAATTTCGGGATCTGGTATCCATTCAAGAGAGATCGTCTCTTGAGTCAAGAATCATGGTCTGGAGGGCGGCGCAAAAAATTATCGCTGACAACTGGTTCCTTGGAACCGGTCCGGGCAATTTTCAGGAAAAATATTTAGAATATCAGAAACACTTTCCGCCTTATCTGGAATGGGCGGTTCCTCATCCTCATAGCCTCTGGCTATCTTTCTGGTTATCCTCCGGGATGCTCGGACTGGCCGGGTTTGCCGGATTGGTCATAGTTTGGATCAGAAAAATAGCGCCTAAGGCACTGACACAAAATAATTCATGCATTTCGCGCCCGGCTTCACGCCATCTTTGCCTAAAAAATTCCTCACAAGATCTCGATATTCTTCGGAATTTTTTAAACAAATCTGACGCAAATCCGAACACGGACTGCACAAATTATTTCATGACAGTGCCTAAAGAAAAAAATGCCATCTGGTATGCTTCCGTGGGAATAATGGCTTATATTTTATTGCATGGCACGGTCGACACGACTTATTTCAAAAATGATCTGGCAGTCATTTTTTGGATAAACTTTTTTATGCGCCTTTAGCGGAAGCAACGCCGGAAGAGGCGGAGATCGGCGCCCGTCCTAATTTTAAAAATTTATCCGATAAAGCAGTCCATCGGCCTTATTCACGAAAAAAAGCAG
>DQBY01000058.1 GCA_003534085.1 Candidatus Moraniibacteriota bacterium
AAATTCAAGAACATCAAGTGCCTCAGGTTGCTGAGGTTGTGCCTATTGCGGATCCCGCAGATGTAAAAATCGCGCAGCAAAATGTTCCGGACGGCAAAGATATGGAGCCGGAAAAAGTGCAGATCGAAAGAGAGTCAATCGAGACATTGGAGGAGGCAACAAGGAAGAAAAAGCTTGTCGAAGGGGCGGGAAATTTTTCAGAACTTTATTCAGTCCTGGAAGAAATCGGAGAGGTGCAGGGAAGTTCTGAAATTTTCAGCGCCGCTCAGCTCATCCAACTCATCGATCTGGTCAGAGAGAAAACCAAGGATATGAGCTTGGAGCAATTTTATGAAGAAATGGATGACGAACTATTTCTGAAGGAGCTGCCCATAAAATATGGAATAAAATATAAAGTAGGCGATCTTATCCGCGAGGAAAAAAAGGCGGCTGTGGAAAAAGCGGGAGCGGAAGAAATTGAAAAAGAGAGAAGGAAAAGAGAAATTTTGGAAAATCTGGATAAGGCCCGGACGGTGAAGATAAGGAAAGAAATGGAAGCGGAAAAAAACCTGAGCAGCGTGAGCAAGGTCCTTTGGAAAACGTTGCGGATCGGAGGATTGGGCGAATACGACAAGGAGCGGCAGGAAGTTGAAGAGGCGTATCAGAAAGCTCTGAAGGATTATCTGGCTGATTTTTTGGGAGAAAGCTTGAATGAACAGACGGTTGGAAAAGCGGTCCGGATCTTGAATATCGATGAACACGATAATTTGAAAAACGCGCGCCGGATGGAATCGGAAGGCAAGGAGGGCAGGACGAAGAAGATCTGGAATTCGTATATGAGCTTTGTCGAAGCGTACAAAAACATCGGCAAAGATGACAAATCGAAATTATTGAAATTCAGTAAAAAGGCATTGGCCACAGCGGCCTTGATCGGAGGTTCCATCGGGGTGGCGGCTGTTGGCGGGGCGATCGCGGCTCCCCTGGGAACCGGCGCTGCTTTCCTGGTCAGAGGATTTACGATCAGTGCTTCCTCTTTGGGTTTCAAAGCGCTCTATGAAAAAAGAGCCGGAGCGAAACTGGAAAAAGAAAATCAAGAAGAAACAAAGAGAATCCTGCGAGAAACTAAAATAGAAGGAACAGGTCCGATAAAATATGAACTTCTGAAAATTCATCTGGATCAAAAAATCGCGGACATAAATTCCGTCATTTTGAGCAGGGAAAAATCAAAAAGAAATCGGACGATTGGCGCGATCGCCACAGCTTCCGGAATTTCCGTGATTGGAGCTTTGGCATCAAAGGAAATTTTGGATTTCTTGGGGCTGGATAAATGGATAAACAACAGGCCGGACGTGGAAGTCGGAGCGGATAACGTTTCGGAATCTGTTCCGGCAGCTGAAGCGGGAAATGAACCGGCCGGCCCGAAGCATGAGGCGGCAAACACCAGCAATGTTCCGGCGCCGGAAACATCTTCCGGGGAAAACTTCGTGCAGACCGCGGAGAAAGGAGACTCGGTCTGGAAGCTGGCGGAAAAACAATTGGAAGAACGATATCAAGACAAATTTTCCGGCTTGGATGATGTGAAGAAAACATATATAATAGATTCAATCAAGGATAAAATCGTTGAAAATCCGGAAAGTTTCGGCCTGACTGATCCGGACAAGATCGCAATAGGGCAAAGGATCGATTTTTCGGAAATTTTTCAGAATAAAGGCGGGATGGAAGAGATATTATCCAGGGCGGAATCGATCGGAGGAAAAATGGCGGAAAATATTTCGCAAGCTGCCGAAGCCGCGAATGTTGAAGGAATACCGGAGCCGGCGATGTCCGAACCTGCCGGAATGCAATCCGAAATTCCATCTGACATTAATTTGGCAGGCGGAGCCGAGTCTGCTTTGCCGAATTACGGCGAAAAAAGTCTTTTCGAAGCAGAAATTGCCGGCGTGATGGCCGGGTTTATAGCGGCGAAAGAGAGGAGCCGCAAAAATGTTCTTCTGGAAAACAGATCTTATGGAAATTATAAATTTTTCGAATCTTTCAAAAAAGCTATTTTTGAAGGCAAGCAAGCGGAGGCAGCAAGGTTATTTCAGAAAACTATCGAAAAATACATAGGAAAAAAAGGCGCCTGGAAGAGTATGAAAAATATGACCTTCTGGCAGGCGATGGAGGAAGGAAACTGGAGATCGAACAAGCAACTTGATAATTTATTCGGCAATCTCAAAAAAGTCTTGGGCGATGAAATAAGACCCCAGAAGGGAATGACCATGGAAAAATGGAGCAAGAAAGTTGCCGATATCGCCATAAAACAAGCCGGGACTAAACTTTAAAATAAAATTTATGGATGAAGAAAATAAAATTTTGCAAAATTTGATGGCGGAGCTCGGGCTCAATGATCTGCCGCAGGACAAACAGGATGAATTGATAATAAAAATGACAGAAATTATCTTGAAACGGATGTTTGTGGAAACTATGGACAGGTTGCAGCCGGAAGAGCAGGAAATTTACGGTGAGATGCTGGATAAAAAATCCAGTCCGGAGGAAATAGAAAATTTTCTCAGGAGCAAGATCGAGGATTACGAAAAGATATTGGAAAAAATCGTCATTGATTTCAAAAACGAAATGATGCAATCTGAAAAATAACAATTAATTTTTTATTTCAACCGTATGTCTAATTTAGAACCTATCGAAGAAGCGGATATGGACTTGCAGAACAAATTCATAGGAGCGGAGAATCCGGAAAATTTGACAGAGAACAAAAAAGAAAAAACGGCTGATTTCGTCTTGGAAAAAAAGCCGGAAGTCCGCAAAGAAGGCGCGGTTGAAAAAGAAAAAGCCTACGCCAGGATACTTTCCAAGGTAAAAACTTCACAGGCTTCCGATGATGCCGCTGTTCCGGATGACGCTCAGAGCGCGCATGCCGCGGGCGGCGTCGAATCTAAAATTGAAACACTGATCAGATTGGCAAGCGCAAAAGGGGTGGTGCATGCGGTAAAAGTGGCTAAACATCTGGATGATAATTATGCTCTCGACGAATTTCACGACCGGCTTTTGAGCGAAGAATTGCATGAAGCTCTTGTGAAAAAAGGCCTTATCCGAGAGCTTTAACAGCTCGGACAAAGATCCGGCCGGATAAAAAAAGAATCATAATAATAAATAAGCGCGACTTGCGCCTTGCCAGAGACGAACGCGTAAGTCCTAATAAAAATAAAAAGTGAACAGTGATTTATACGAATTGATACGCCTTCTGACATTTTTCTTCGGGGTGATATCTTTTATCAGCGGAGCGTGGCTTGTTTTCCGGAGCTTTATTCTTTTCCGGATGCAGATAAGCAGGTCGATGAATATGAATCTGGAAATCATCCGAGTTTCAAAAGTCTTGAAGGCTCGCGAAGAAAATGAAAAGCAGGAAGCCTGGAAAGAGGAAATCGGAGCGATGGAACAGCTCCTGAGTTCGCTTTCCACCTTGAGGGAGAATAAAGGATTTTTTCACAAAATGATCTACGGCGATCCGTATTTGTCTTTTGAAATTGCGAATTCCACCAAAGAAGAAGAAATCATTTTTTTCATCGCGATACCCGGAAAATTCCGGGAAAGCATCGAGAAGCAGATCCACAGCTTTTTCCCTAACGCGTCCATCGAAAAAGCCAAAGACTTCAATATTTTTTCTCCGGGAAGTTTCACCGAAGCCGCCATATTGACCCTGAAAAATAAATATATATTTCCGATCAGAACTTATGAGAATTTGGAAGTCGATCCGTTGAACGCCATCACGAACGCGCTCAGCAGGCTGGACACCGCGTTTGAGGGGGCGGCAGTGCAGATTGTAATCAAGCCGACTCATCCCGGCTGGCGCTCGGCAGGACGGATCGTGGCTCATAAAATGCAGCAGGGAAAAAGATTGAAGGATGTCCATTCCAATTCTTTCGTGACAAAAATAGGCAAAGAAGTCGGGAGCACTTTTTATGATTCTGTCCTTAAGACGCCGAACAATCAGATGAGATCCGACGCAAAAATTGTCCATCTGACGCCCTTGGAACAGGAAATGGTCAAAAATTTGGAGCAGAAGGCAAACAAGACCGGATTTGAGACCAATATCAGACTGGTCGCTTCGGCAAAAAGCCAGGAGAGGGCGCAGGAAATACTCGCGCAACTGGAAAACGCCTTTGCCCAATTTGAAAATTCGGACATCAATTGTTTTAAGGTGAAAAAGAGGGCGAAGAAAAAAGAGATCGCTTATGATTTTATCTTCAGGAATTTTTCCCAAGAGCATGCCTTGATCCTGAATACTGAAGAGATCGCCAGCATTTTTCATCTGCCGATTTCCGCGACGGAAACGCCGAAAATAAAATGGCTCAAATCCAATGCCGCTCCTCCACCTTTGGATGTGCCTAAGGTTGGCATGCTTCTCGGATATAATGAGTACAGGGGCATAAAAACTGAAATCAGGATGACCGATGATGATCGCCGGAGGCATACTTATATCATCGGACAGACCGGTACCGGAAAATCGACTTTCATGCAGGAGATGGCGAAGCAAGACGCGAGAAGCGGAAAAGGATTTTGCATTATTGATCCCCATGGGAGCTTTGTTGAAGATGTGTTAACTGCTATTCCGAAAGAACGAGCGGAGGATGTCGTTTATTTTGATCCTTCAGACATGGGACGCCCGTTCGGTTTAAATATGTTGGAGTATGATCAAAATCATCCCGAACAGAAGACTTTTGTCATCAATGAAATGATCGGAATTTTTGATCAGCTTTATGATCTGAAAGCGACCGGAGGGCCGATGTTTGAGCAGTATATGAGAAATGCGATGCTCCTTATTATGGATGATCCGGAAACCGGATCAACTCTCATGGAAATTTCCAAAGTGTTGGCGGATGAGGACTTTCGGCGCATGAAGATTTCAAGGTGCACCAATCCGATCGTGGTTGACTTCTGGACCAAGGAAGCGGAAAAAGCCGGCGGGGAAGCGGCTTTGGCGAATATGGTGCCGTACATAACCTCCAAGCTTACGACCTTTATTTCAAATGACATGATGCGCCCTATCATCGCCCAACAAAATAGCACCATCAATTTTCGAGAGATAATGGATAACAAGAAGATACTCCTAGTCAATCTTTCAAAAGGAAAAATTGGCGAGATAAACGCGAGACTCCTCGGAATGGTTATTGTCGGAAAAATTTTGATGAGCGCGCTTTCCAGAGTTGATATTCCAAACGAGGATGATAGGGTTGACTTTTATCTTTACATGGATGAGTTTCAAAATGTTACGACCAATTCAATATCTCAAATACTTTCCGAAGCGAGAAAATACAAGTTAGACCTGATAATCGCGCACCAATTCATCGCGCAGCTCAAAGAGGAAATATCCAAGGCGGTGTTTGGAAATGTCGGTTCAATTTGCGCTTTCCGCGTCGGAGCGGAAGATGCCGAATTTTTAGAAAAACAATTCGAACCTGTATTTACCAGAAATGATTTGGTTAATGTGGATAATAGAAATCTTTTTGCCAAGTTGTTGATCAATAATATGCTCACAAAACCGTTTAACATGAAGACCTTTCCGCCATCCAAGGGTGATCAAGAAGTTGCGAATGCGCTAAAAGAACTATCCAGGCTCAAATACGGCCGCGACAGGAACATAGTCAATCGGGAAATCATGGAACGGACAAAAATAAAAGTAGCATAGCTACTAAGGAGGCAGGATGGAAAAAAAGGATAAAGGCTGCAAACCGTTCAAGATCACTCCGGTTCCAGAAAGACCTTTCGGACTGGTGATGCCGGTGAGCTCATGTTGCGGAGCTTTGATCGAAACATCGACCGGCGGGGTGATAATGGAGGTTTATTCCAAGTGCGGCAGAAAAATAGAACCGAGAATATTTTAGGGCTGCCATCGGCAGCCCTGGTTTTTAATTTATTTGGAAAGATTTTATTTCAGTCGAAGTGGAAATATAGGCAGTATTGTTTTCTGTGTCGATCGTGAAATCGACAGCCTGGGAAATTTCGGAATGGTAGTATTGAGAAATTATTTTTCCGTCAGCATCAAATTTTACGATTCTGGAATTTTCTTTGTCTAGGATATAAATTTCAGCCAAATTTCGCCTGGTATATATCCGAACCGGATTAATTTCGGTAGCGCTTTCTTCCGGAGAGAAATCTTCTTTGTTTCCGCGGAACATTTTCAAGATATTGTTTCCATCAGCCAAAAAAATATTTTCACTGATCGCAACCCCGCTTACTCTTGAAAGATCCAGGTCGCTTCTCAGCCAATTGGACGCTTCTCCAAAACCGCCTGTAGCTCTGGGATAACGGTATATCCGATTATTTTCAGAATAGAAGAGATATAGATATGTCAGATAAGTCCCGATCGCGGCAATCTCGGAATTTTCCGGGACGGCAATAGCATTATCTTGGAACTTTTTAGGCACGGGACTGAAAGAGATAAGTTTATTTTCCGTGTCAATAAGAAAGATGATATTTAAATCGTCCATGCCGGCAGCCAATTTGGTTTCGCCGAAATTTTCAGGAACAGAAGAAGACTCCTTGCTTTCAAGGTCGATTATTTCAGATTGCGATATGCTAAAAATCTTTCCGTTCAGGTTTACGATATTTGTGAAGCTGCTCCCGGAATGGACCAGCTCCAAGCTTTCAAGGCGGCGGACATTCTTGTCTTCGGCAAGCGGAATTAGAACTTCGGCAATCGGCTCAGGAAGCGGAGCGGCCTTTTTTCCTTCAAAATAGTCGTTTATTTTCAAACCCAAGAAAGGGACGATGAGGATGGCGGCCACGATCAGTCCGGCATAAATCCTCTGTTGCCGATCCATTCCGGAGAATAAGTTTCTAATTTTGGAAAAATCCGGCAGAACAAAGGCTGAAGCCTTCTTGCTTTTTTCTCCGATAGAGCCGAATATCTCCTTAGCTTTTTCTGAAGCCTGATTTTGTCTCATGCGGGAAAATTTGCGTGCAATATCGCAAAAAGATTCCGGTATCCGGGAAAAAGTATTTTTTGCCGCCTGTGAATATTTTCGGGCGTAATTTTTTATCCGAAGAGCCGGCCATTTTTTAGCGGGAGTATCCCGGACGGGATATCCCGCTGTCGGGACGGCCGATTTTGACGGCAGTTTTATTTTAGGCATGGAAATATTGCTGAACTTTTCTGATAATAACCGGCCTGAATTCCGGACAGATCCTTGCAAGTTTTCTTTTTTTGACACAACTTTTTTGCCCAGCTCGGAGAGGAATTCCCTTGCTCCCCCTCTTCTTGAAATCTCCCCAAAGCCCTCCTTTATGTAGATGTGGCCGGCTCCGCCGGATCTTTTTTTGCGATCCTCTCTTTCGGCATCACTCTCAGCCTCCTTTTGAATTTTAGGCGCAAGATTTTTTTGGGCGGGCGCTTTGTAAAAAGCTGATTGGCTGAATGCGTTTGCTGCCGCATCATTTCGCCGGATGACAGGCCTCTCCGGTTCAGTTTTCTTTTGCATATCCACAAGAAGCACTGCCGCTTGCTCCAGTTCGTTTCCGAGCGCCGTTTTCAGGAATTGGACGAACTTTTCTTCCGGAAACCGCAAAGAACTTTTCTTTATTTCATCAAAGGAGAAAATATCAAATATGGAATCGGTAGTCAGGATTATTTTGTCGTCATCCTCCAGGCGTCCGCTCGAAACATTGACGAAAGTTTTTAGCGGATGAGGCTCGGTTTCGCCGGAAGCCAGTCCTTCGCTGAGATCTGTCATCGACTTCGATCTTAAGAGGAAGGCCGAGACTGTTCCCGCCTGGCTGAGGTGCAGGTTGTTTTTTTCGATCACTGCCACCAGCGCGTTAAATTTTCCGATCCATTTTACATTTCCATGCTCGGCCAATTTTGAAAGCGCCAGATTGGCCTTATGCAATGCCGCCTCGAAACTTTCTATCGGAGCTCTTTTTGGTTTGGAAAAGTATTCTTTTTTTATCACAGAAGATAAATAGTTGACAATATAAGAGGNNCGAATCGTCAGAAATGTCGGAAATTTCAAAAATACCAAAAAAAGTCCCAAGGCTCTTTTGGATGGAGTTTTCCGGTTCAAAGACAAAGATTTCGATATATGGCCGAAGGCGCTTGTCGTTGCAAACTAGAATATCTTTGAACGACGGTTCGAGAGTCGATATTCTTTTTTCGAGTCTGGTTTTGGACATGTTTTTACTGGTATTATTTTAGCATGAAATGGAAAAGAACCATAGGAGCCGAAGCAGCCA
>DQBY01000124.1 GCA_003534085.1 Candidatus Moraniibacteriota bacterium
TCTCCTAAGAATTGGCAACTACTTTTTCCGCTTCTTTTCCGATTTCTTCTTTGGCCTTTTCCCAGTCAAAATCAACCAGCATCAACGGGCTCGGGTCGGCATCCGCATCGTCAAAATATGCCAGGCTCTTCAAAATATGCAATTTATTATATTGCACATTTTTGTATTTTTCTTCAAAAAATCCGATCAATTGAGGCAGGGAATATTTTTTCATCAGAAAATAAATATCCGCAAAATCCTTCTTGCTTCCCCGCGCGGAAATCGTGTCGACTTTCATCCCGGCAATGTCGCGCTCGTCCGCCAATCTCACGCCTTCATGTTCCAGATACGGAAAAAGCAACGCGTAATCATAACGGAAAAAACTTATCTTGACTCCGTCCAGCACTCCGGACAAAGTTCCTTCATCCTCATAATCGACAGCCAGTTGTCCGATTTGAGCCAGTGATTCTTTAATTTTTTGCAAGGAAAAACCTTTTTTCGAAAAAAAATCCAAATCGATGGACTCTCTGTGTCCCAATTGGAGCGCCAAGGCGGTTCCGCCGGCCAGATAAAAATCACTCGTCCAATCCGTTTTTTTTATCTTCTCCAGAACGGACTTTGTTTTTTTGTCGATTGTTTTCGGATACATTTGGATTTATCAAGATTAAAATAAAAACACCAAAAATTATTTGATTTCAGATCGAATTTTTCGCTATTCTTCGAAAAAACCTCAGCCACGAAATCTCGGCCGTACTGATCCACCGCCCACTTGAAATCCTCGATGTCGCCTCTCTCCAATATGCGCTTCACTATGAAGTCTCCATGGCTCGCCGGATCAAGTTTGTCTCGGTCAATATCCCAAAAAAGATTAGGTTTTTTCAACGTTTCCATAAGCTTATTATAGCATATAAAGAGCCAAAAATCAACCTTTTTGCCCGGATATGATTAATACAACTTCCAACCAAAAAAGGCGTTTCCGCCTCTTGAAAAAACTAGACATCTTACGCCCGCGACAGTTTCTTTTCAATCATTTCAATTTTCTTTTCCAGCACAAACAATCTAGCCACATCGGCTTTTTCTTTCAATCGCGATTTAAGATCTTTTATTTCAGCTTTGACAGGAGCAACTTCTTTTTCAATCCGCAATAAATAATCAGAAGTTGATTTATAGCTATCCTTAATATCTCTTTTTAAGCCATCCAGCTTATCATTAGCGGAATACAACCGCAAACTAAATCCGGTCACTTTATCCTCCACATTGCTCAATCTTACATCCATCTTGTCCATCGTATCTCTCAAACCGGAATGTTGTTCCAAAACCAAATCGATCTTTGAGTTCATTTTTTCCAAAAGTACATTCGTGTAATTTTCGGAATTATTTTTTGTTGTTGCTTTTTTCTTAGTCATAGGAACATTATACATTCTTCAAAAAATAGTGTCAAAAATAGGCGTAAAAAGGCCTTGCATCTTTCTCTCCGAATTTGAAAGACTATATTTTTTCCACGATTGTCAGAAATTTTTCGATATCCGAGAGCCGGTTATGCAAAATGTCGTATACAATATCGTAGTTTATTTTTTCATAATCATGCGCGACCACATTGCGGAAACCGGTCATGGCTATCATTTTCTTGGCCAATTCCAAATCAATGATCCCATCTTCTTCTAAAATATTAAACGACTCGCCCATCGTAGTCGGTTTGCGCAATTTCTTGAAAGATATCGTTGTTTCAGCCAGATCAATCGCTGATTGAACGGATAAATAGAGATAGCGCTCCACCATCCCTCTCACATCAACGTTGTCTTCTATCTCCGCTCGTGAATATTTCTTGTAACGTTCAACGATTTTCAAATATTTCCTGGTCTGGCTTATTTTGTCTTCAATCAGATTAAAATTGGTCATTTTAATTGGATTATTAAGCTCTGGTTAAATTATGCCTAAGAAGCATGGTGCGAAAATCAAAATATTCATTCATTATTTTCGGCTCAACTATCAACCTATAAGGTTCGCGATCAAGAATAATTCTGCCGTTTTTTATTACGGAAAATTTCAATTCCGGATTTTCGGCCCTGTCCAAAACAACAATGTCGATTTTATCCGTGCCCAGCAGCCGGCAGATTTCATCCATCAGCGCGACCTTGATTTCAAATATTTTTATTGCGTCTCTTTCATCGAGGTAAACGGCAAAATCAAAATCGCTTAAAGGCCCGGTTTCTCCGGAAACCCGGGAACCGAAAAGATACGCCAGCTTCACTTCCGGATGCGATTCGAATATATCCTTAAACTTCTGCATTGTTTCCTCGTTCATAGTTAAATATTACTACAATTTCACCCAAAAAACAAGCCTCAATTGGCTGGTAAACCAAAAAGGCGTTTCCGCCTTTTCCGATTCACGATATGCGATACGCGATTCACGATATGCGTCTATCCCCACCTCTCTAACAACTCCTTCGTCTGTTGCACGGGTATTTCGATGATGAAGCGAGAACCCTTTCCTTCTTGTTTTAAGGATATGATTTAATATTCTTTAATCTAGGATATAAAATAGCATCCTTAATATCATCCCTACATAATGCCCAGGTAACAAATCTTTCAATTCCTAATCCAAATCCTGAGGTAATATTATATCCAGGAAGATTTCTCAAATTTATGTACCAGTTATAGGGCTTCGCATCAATCTTTTGCCGATTTAACGAATCTAATAATTCTTCAGCCTTATTTTGCCTTTGACCGCACCCCACTATCTCACCGCCAAAAGCATTTTTTATTATTGGAGGAAAAATCATATCAGCATTGATTACCTTATTCGGATTTTGGGGATCCGGTTTTTGATAAAATGGAACTCTATCGCGATCATAATTCCTGATCCAAAAAGGCGATTTTATTTTCAAAGTTTCGGCTAATCTTATTTCTCCGTCCGCAGATAAATCTCTACCGGAATTGGAAAAATTAATTAAATTTTTATTTTTACTCTTAATTAAAGTTTCTGCTGCCCGATCAAATGTGATTTCTGGAAATTTATTTATTTTTAAAATTTTCTTCAAAACAAATTTACTTGCTTCGGGATCCAAACTGATCTTTTCCATGATATTTGGCATCAAAAGCAAGGCTTCCGCCAATACTTTTATATAACCTTCAATAATATTCATAATATCTTTAATTTCTCCTTTTATTTCAGCCTCACAATGAAAAAATTGATTGAGGTGACGTTTGTTAGGTTTTTCACCACGCATTGAAGGCAGGTAACAATAAAACATCTTATTAGTTTCATTTAAAAGTAAAGGCTCAAATCCAAATTGAGATGAATCAACAAGATTTGTTTTATGCTTACCGAATTTAATTGCAATTGATTCCGAATCAGATCCTGGACCCATTGGAGAAGATACACTTGTAGTTAGCATAAATAAATCAACATTTTTTGCATTACATTTGACTCCAAAATAATAATCAGACACTGATTTAACATAATGTCTCAGAGTTATGAGGGCGCGAAAATATCCGCTTTTAGTTAGGTCTATATAATGTGTTTCCGGACCATATTTCGGTAATTTAAATTCCTTCGAATCTGCACTCCGAAACTCAAGATCATCATTTTTAATTTGTTTTCTCAAATAGGCAGGCAGCATACATTTTAATGTTCAATTATTTTAATTTTAGCTTCATCACCAATTACAGAAATTTGCACAATACCCCCTATTGGAATTGTTGCAAGAGGAGTAGTGTGTCCAAAATCAACGTTAGCAATTATCGGAATATTTTTTAATTCTTTTTTTCCTTTTATGATCTTATGTAATAATTCCTTTCTCATTTGTGTGTCCTTTTGAAAACGTCCGATCAAAATACCTTTGACACCATTAAAGTCATTCTGATGAATTAGAGATTGCAATTCCCTGTCAAAATGATGTGGCATTGATTCACTATCATCCTCTAACAATAAAATGGAATCTTCCATGCTTTGCATAAAATCAGTTCCGCAGAGCAACTTAAATGTGCAAAGATTTCCTCCAATTGTTCGTCCCAAAGCATTACCGGGATTTAATATCCAATATCCATCGTTTGGAATAAATTCGCGCTTATCCTGATCCAGATACCACGGATCATCACTCCATTCTTTGGAAGTCAATAATTCAAAACTCTCATCTTTCATGCAACATTTTTCAAAACCTTCCAGAGAATATTCAAATCCTTTCTGCATGGCCCAACTTGAAAAATGTGGGCCCATATATGTTATTAAACCTGTTTTTGAAGTGATTGCATTACCCAATGCTGTTACATCAGAAAAACCGCAAATAATTTTGGGATTTTTTTTGATTAATTCATAATCAATATATTTAAGTAATTGATTAGAATTATATCCTCCAATTACAGTAAGAATTGCATCTACATCCTTATCTAAAAAAGCATCGTGCAAATCTCTTATTCGTGAATCTATTGAAGAGGAGTTAAATTCATCCATCTCTGACACATGCCTGCCAAAAGACAGTTTAAAGCCATACTCTTCCAACTTCCTAATCGCGAGGCTTTTCGTGTCTTCTGATAATAAACCCAAACTACGCACGGGCGCTATTATCCTAATATGCGCTCCCTTCTTTATTTTTTTTGGCTTAATCGTCTTTTTTATTAATATGCTCATATAATTAATTTTAAGAATTTAGGATTTCATCTTTTATTTCTTTTGAAGCATCATGTCTCATATGTTTTGATAATTTCTATAATAAGGCCAGATAACCGATCTTCTGAATCAGGGAATTCTCTTTTTTCAAAACCAGTGATTATTTCACTCAATTTTTCGAAATCTATTCCAGATTTCATTTTAAAATACGCCAATGCTTTCAAATACTGCTTTAAAATTCTATTTCTATTATGTTTTCCGAATGGTCTCAGACCCTCATTAAACAAAACTACACTTGTTATTATAGCATCTTCAAACTTTCTTCTTAAATTATTATCAATATTTTCTAAACCAATTACGGGCGAACAATCTAGCACGTGATCCAATCCATATAATTCTTTAAGAATAGTACTTGACCCTAGGGCTAGCTCCACTCCTAAAATTTTTTTATTATTGCTAAGGAGGATAATATTTCCAACATCCGCAAAGCCTTTTCCGTCCGAATTCCGTAAAGCAATATTAAAACTCCTGCCTGAAATTCCCTCTACACCTATTTTATGTTTATAATATTCCTCTTTCTCCTTGTCAAATTCCAAATTTTCATCATTCAGATTCTCCCTACAAGCTTCAACAAGATCATCATCAGAAGAATTAATACGAATTAATATATTTTCAGGGGAGATATTAAGCTGTTTCTTAAAAAAATTAAAGGTATCAACACATGTTTCCTTAAGTCTTTCCGCGGGAGCTATAGCCCCCAAACTTGTAAAATATGAACCCCAACCAAGAGCGAAGCTGTCTTCCAATAATTTATCTGCATTTCTCGTTCTTAAACAATTTTGCCGCATAAAAATTCCCGGATTAGGAATTCTTTCCTGAATCAAATATGGCTTAAACACACTAATATGAGAACCAATAAATCTGACGCTGGAATCGATTCCGGAAGTTATCAAAACCGGCGTCTCTTCATGATAACCCAAGGAGAAAAAATGCTCTTTAAAGCCAGCAAGCAGAGCATCTAAATGCTCCTTGGCTTTTTCAGGAGGAAACTTTTCATTCCCATAAATATTTTTTTTAAATTTTTCTTCTTCCATCTCTGATCCGGGATATTTTTCAAAAAATTCAGGCATATGGTTCAAATTTACAGGTAATTAATATTAAAAATTTATTTTTATTAAAAATATTTGCAACAAATTTCCCGATCGTTTTTAAAATAAATCTAGGAGTTTCCATTAATAAGGGATTCCCAAAATAATTAATTTCTAGATAAGATATTTTTCTTCCATATTCTTTGCTTATTTTTTCAAGTATTTTTTTTATTTCTTGAGGATCATGAAATTTTTCCGTATCAATTTTATAACCAGGCATAAACTTAATTTTTTTAAGAAATCGAGCTTTTAATATGGGCCCTGAATGAAAGTTAGGCATACCTAATGCTACAATGCCAGACTCAGAAGATACCCGGATCATCTCTCTTAATATCAATTCTATATCTTTTAAATCATAATGTTCAATTACGCCGATATTCCATACTAGATCAAAGCTATTATTCTCAATTGGCATTTCGAAAATATTTCCCTTTATGAAAATTGGATTTTCAACACCAAATTTAATCGCTAGAAAATTTGCAAATTTTAAAGCGATTGGAGAAATGTCTAAAAAATTTTTCTTTAACGAAGGATCCAATAAAATCGTTGCTTTGCCCGAACCACTTCCTGCCTCTAGGACGGTGCTGAGGCTATTTTTCCTAACAAGATTGTTGATATAATTAGATAATTCTTTATAATAATCTTCCCACCAAAAAGAAGAAAACTTTTTATAATTATTGTTTTCCAATTCATCTTTGAATACCTTGCTCCAATGCGCATTTTCATGCTCAATAATTTTAGACAGATCATTTTCCATATGTTTCAGATAATTCTGATTGTAATTCTTTTAAAAATAATCTTAAAAAATCCATCCTTTTTTCCGACATCTTTTTTGCACTCTTGGTGTGCAATCTTTTCTGAATAACCATCAATCTTGTAAGAAATAAATCTAAAGCATATCTGCTGTCGTCCGGTTTCCGTCTTGAACAGAATGGATCATTATAATTATAAAAACTTTTTTTCATTAGGCCAGCTGAAGAAAATGTTCGCATTACAGATATAGCACCCATAGCTTCTAGGCCATCAGCATCCTGCAAAATCATAGCCTCAATAAATCCTGGGCTTAAATTCTTAGAAAAAGAACAATATCTTATGCATTCACATACTTTTTCAATTTTTTCTTTTGGAAATAATTTAATTTTTTTTAGAACCTTTTTAGTAAAAATAGCACTCTCTTCTTGGCTATGTAATCTTTTAAGATGATTTTTTGGATAATTTACAATATCATGAAAAAGGGCAGCTGGCACAATAATATCCATATCGGCTTTTTCAACTTTTGCAATTTTTTCAGATAAAGCAAGCACTCTTAAAGCATGCTCAATATCATGCGAGGGGTCTGATCCGGAAATATTTTTTTTTGCAATTCCAATCAATCGATTTTTTGTTATTTTGTCCATATTTCAATTTTAAACTCTCGCTTACTTTATTGCAAATATACAGTTTTTTGACAAAACAAAAATCCCGAACCATTGCTGGGATTTTTATTAAAAATCATGTTCCCTATCCCCACCTCTCCAACAATTCCTTCGTCTGTTGGATCGGGATTTCGATGATGAATCTCGAACCCTTTCCTTCTCCGTCCGATTCCGCCCAGATCTTTCCGCCGTTGTTTTCAACCATGGAGCGTCCGACATAGAGGCCAAGTCCGGTTCCGCCGGTGTTCAGGCGGGAAGTGTCTTTGCCTCGGGAGAATTTAGCGAAAAGATACGGCAGTTCGGTCTGCGGTACGCCGATTCCGGTGTCGGCGACGGTAATCCTGATAACATCTTGTCCGCCAAGGTTTGATTTTTGATCATTTGGATTTTGGGATTTGTTTGGAATTTGGAATTTGGAATTTGGAATTTGCTCGAGGCGAAGTGTAACGCCGCCTTTCGGAGTATATTTCAAAGCGTTGTCCACCATGTTGGAAATGACTTCCCTCACTTTCGTGCCGTCAATCATCACCTCAGGCAAAGGAGTTTCCGATTTCTTATATTCCAGATACAAACCGTTGGCCTTGGCTTTCGGAATGAAAGTATCCATCACGTCCGCGCAGATCTTTTCCACGCTCCATGGCGCGAACTTGAATTCCATCCTGCCCGATTCCATCCTGGAAACGTTCAAAAGGTCTTCCACCAGATTCACGAGCCTTTCATTGGAAGTGTACACCTTGTTCAAAACATCCTGCTGCTTCGGATCGACTTTTCCGTATGAACCTTCCAAAAGCATCGAGATGAATCCCTTGATCGCGGTCAATGGAGTCCTCAACTGATGCGAAGCGATGGAGATGAATTCCGATTTGGCATTATCCAATTTCCGGAGCTGATCATTCGCCTCCGCCAGCTTGTCGCTCATCCCCTGCAGCTGTTCCTTCCTTTCCTCGCTGACTTTCACCGCCCTCACCAACGCCCAGCCGGCCCCGATCGTCAAAAACAACGTCACCGCAGTCAAGATTATAGCCGTCGTAGTCTCAACAAAGAAAAACATCGAGCCTACAAGGATAATCAACGCCGCCACCAATGCCTGCGCCGCAAGCATCTTAATATTGAAGGCTTTGAATTTGACGATGAGATAGGCAAGGAATGCCATGAAAACGGCCATACTTAGAACTCCCCAAAATTCTAATTCATAGTTTTCGGTTATGCTTGATGTAAAAAGAGCAATAAAAAGGGATAACAAAAAGAATTCAATTCCAAATACAAAAAGAATTAATTGTTTTTTAAAAGAATTTTCGACTTTTCTGTATTTTAAAATTGCCATTATTAATACCCAAAAAAATATAACGACGCAAATTGAAAAAAAATATAAAATAAAATAATAACCCTCAGTTGCCTCACAATCATTAATGATGCTGAAATTTGTTAGATTTTTATTAGTGGGAGTAAAAAATATCGCTGGAAGTAATAATAATAGAAAAAATGTTTTTACAGACACGCCAACATCACCTTTATTTATAAAAACATATGTTAAATACAGACTTAATATAAAAATTAATTCAATTAAAAGACCAGAAAAAGACCAGAAAAACATTATACTTGTACTATTCGAACTTGTCCATAAAATAAGATTAAAAATCACCCAAATTGAAAATGCCATAGACAAGGACAACAAAATTTTACTTACAAGTGCCTTTTTGTTTTTTAAAAAAACAAAAAGGCTTACTATTAGCGAAACTGTCGCGGCAGGAATATGAGAATAATAAATCAAGTCTAGTGGATAAGAATCTCTTACCAAGGTGAAACAATATTCAATATTATTAACTAAATTAAAAGACATACTTTTTTATGTTATTTTTATTTATTAATCCAAGTTTTTTTAGCGCATCAATCTCATACCTGGGAAGTTTGAAGTGGTTTTTATCATATTTTTTTGATTTCAACAAAATTTTCATATAATCTTGCAACGCACCCATTTTCACATACATAGTTAAAGTTTTTTTTGGAATAGTCAATATATGACTTATCTTTTTTCTGCATATATTAGAACCACACTTGCATCTCATTTCCCAAATTGTCGGCGCAATGACGGTCGAATAATCATAAGTTATTTCCTCTCCCTTTTCTATGTTCCTCAGAGCAAATAATTCACTCGTCTTCCTCACACCAGCATTTGGACTGCAACTATGATTAAAAGTGTTTGAAATTCTATCCATATCCAGATAGGTTCGCCTGCCAATCTGAAGAGAATCATTCATAGCCTCTTTTCCATATTTAACTCTATTTGCCCATTCAGTTACATCCATCTTCTCGCCACTTAAAACCCATATTTTATTCCCTTTATTTATGTTTTCAAGGGCAAATATGCCATTCCCATATTTAAGAGTCTCCTTTAATTTCAATTTGGAATTGGTCCAAGAAAAAATATCTTTCATTTATCTAAATCAATTTTATTAATTAAATCATCTGGATAATATTGCCAAAATATATCTCCATCAACTTTATAGCTAACCAGTGGGACAATCAATGGCCTTAGGCCGAAAATCTCCTGTATCCTATCAAATGCCGGCTTAACGACATCAAAAGTAAACTTCTTTTCATCCTTGTTTGATCCCACAAAATAATTTTCAAAAAGTACCCCATTACAGATAAAAAGAGCAAACACTTTTAAGTAAACATCATAAGCACTCTCCCCGTTAGTCTTAAACTCAGAGACATCGAATGTGTCTATTTTTTTATATTTTTCATTGAAAATTCGATGATGAAATTTAATAAAGTCTTCGCCCCAAACAGTTTTAATTTTTTTGAAATACTCGCCATCGCATTTCTCTAAATCAATTATCTTTTTTCTATCGTTAATACAAGCATCTTCTCCATTTTTTTGATGAAAGAATATCATTTTACCTAAATGCAATTTATCCTGATTGCGAGTACAAAATTTGTCATTCAAAAATTCCATAAAAATAAAATTGAGATCTAAAAGTCTCGCTGTATCACTGGCAATTTGGAATTCCAAATTAGGAGTTGTCATAAACCTGAACAATGCGGCTCGTGGTTCTTTTTTAAAAACTTCAGGTAGCTCCCCTCCCAAAAAATCCTCCACCTTTTTCCGCAGCACTTTGTCATTCCAGCGGCGCCAGATTTCTTTTTTTGCGACTGATAGCGGGGTATAGATATCTTTAATATCAAATTCCTCGTTTTCAGACTGTTTGGAAATATCTACTTTTTCAACTTTTTTATCCTTCCCGACTTCATTCTTCTTATTCATAAATCTTTGAATTTAACGATAACCAAGAATTACTACAATTCCCTACCTTTATTATGCTACTAAAAAGGATTTTTGACAAGAAAAATGCCGAGATCTGAAAAACCAAATCTCGGCTCAAGGACAATCGCTTATCCGTAGTATCATATATACTTCCTTACCCACACCTTGTTGCCATTGCCGTTCGCTATACCGCATTCGCGTAAGGAACATTTGGCAAACCCAAGTTTTTTGAACCAGGGATACATGCCAAGCAAGTTGGTGTTTTTTTCCGGATCCAGAAATATCCATCTTTCATTCTTTTCAACATCCGCAAGCGCATGTTCGATGAGGCGCTGAAATATAATGGGTTTTTGATATGCAGGTGAAGCTCCCAAATATGACACCTCCATTGCTTTACCATCATCCTTTATCATCATACATCCGTGCACTTGGTGATCTACCGAAAAAATCACAAAATCATTAATGCTTCTCTCTATTAAATCCAGTGGCACAGAAGTCTTGACCGACTCCTTGATGATTTCGAATATTTCAGAAACATCAGTTTTTTTGGCATTGCGGATTCCATGATAAATCCTGTCATATATCATGGTTCCGGATCCTTCACAGGTTAATATCTCTCTGAATAAGCTCCCCTCCCTAGATCCGATTATGTGTATGCGCGGAATTCCTTGCTCACAAGCCATCAGCGCAACCTCGACCCGTTTGAGCATGTCATGGGTTATGACTCCCGACATTGCAATCATCTCTCTGACTTGTCGCACATTCATTTCATGGACAAGCAACTTTCCTGATTGAAACACGCCATCCTGATTTGTAATATATACAATTTTTATGGCGCCAAGTTTGAGAGCTAAGCTAGCAATGGCCTTTTCGCTCGACAGAAATGATGTTTCGCCAAAGAAAACTACTGGCGTCATTCCCATTGCAACATGACCAGCAATGTCAGAAATTGTGGAAATATCCAGAAACACAACAGGCTCCAGAGTAAACCATGGATCTTTCCTGAAATGAGTATCCGAATGAGTGACAACAACCTCAATCCCGGCGTTTTTCAACAGACCTATGTCTCTGATAACATTGCCAAGTTTTTTATCTTTTGCCAATACATGCTTGCTCACTTTTACGACGATAATCTTTCCTCGAAATTGTCGCGTATAGTCGAGGATTTCTTTGGCCAATCTAAAGCTTTCCATCTCAATCGCTCCTTTCACTGCATACGCGCCTTATCAGGCGAATATACTTTTCAATAGTTTCTTCTTTCAATAATTCAGCTCGGACATATTCATTGTCCGTGTGTGCTTGCCGAATATCTGTCGGACCCCATATAACCGTTTCGCTTCCAGCCTTATTGAAAATGTTACCCTCCGTATTGAAGGAAACAGTTTCTGCGGGATGACCGGCTATTTCTTCCACTGCCTTGATTATGTAAGAATCTCTTGGCGTCTCCATGGGATAAGTAAACGCCCTCTTGGCTCCCACATGAACATAGAATTTTTCATCAGGAACAGCGGTCTTAATGCTGCGAATCCTGTCCTCTATGCTAGACCTAATAATATCAATCAGGTCTGCCGGATCCTGTCCGGGCAACGGCCTAATATCACACTCAATCGTAAATCCGCGAGGAATGATATTTTTCGCAACCTTATCCGGCTCAGTTTTTACACCTTTCTTCTCTCTGCCAATGCGAATATTGCCTCCAATATTCATAGTTGGACACGGTGGCACAAATCGCGAGTCGGCAACATTCTCCAAATGACTTTTGAACTTACAAAGCTCATCAATAACTATTGGCAATGCTTTTTCAACAACATTTGTTGTTGTACTTGGATTTGAGCTGTGAGCCGAATTATCTTTAACCTTATCCTTCCCATGAGAATCTTTAAACGCACCGACAATTATTTCAAGAAAGATGTAGCCCTTGTGCGCATAAACGGGCTTTGAACTTGTTGGCTCTCCGATAACCACATATTTGCCAATCACTCTCCCCTTGCGCGCAATATCGTCAACCAGCTTCTTCGCTCCCAGGCATCCCACTTCCTCATCACTTGTGAAACAAAGTGCGAAAGGGGACGATAAATCCGATGCTGATACAGCCTTACCCGACTTCATTGCAATTGCAAGAAATAATTTCATGTCCGAAATTCCCAAACCCTGATAAATATTTTTATCCTACAAAACTGTAAACAACGCTCTAATATCTAACACTTAAGCCATTTTAAATTGAGATGAATCAAACCTTCCATATCTGAATTATCGTACAATTTTGGATTTTTGCAAAGAAAAAAAGGCGTAATCGTAATGATAACGATCACGCCCTAGATTTTGAGGATTGGCCGGAGCAAGAATTCGGCGATAATGCCGTTTCTGATTATCCAATAGCCGACACTCACAAATAGACTTGCCAGAAAAATAAATATATCTCTTCTCCTCAACCCGTCTATGTGTCCGTATCGCAGATAGGATGTTGTTATGAACGGATCTTGATAAACAGACAAGAAAAAGAAAATTATCGTATCTCCGACATGTATAGTTTTCAGTTTCATCAACACCAGAGTTAATAACCTGAAACACACAAGCGAGAGCAAGATGACTTCCAATCCCAATATTTTTTCAGGAAGGAAAATGACCAGTGAATAAACCGGCAGCGCCTCTTTCGAGAACATCGGATAAATAAAAATGTCCAATTTTGAAGCAATTTCTCTTCCCGAAAGTTTAGTTTCCAAATTTCTCAAAAGCCAAGCTAGACACTTAAGACCGATAAGGATGCCCATCAGCACCTTCAGCCCCAGAGCTTTATCGGGATTGCATAGGATTACCGTAAGAAAGAAAACCGCCAGTGCCTTCCATGAACTTAAAATCTGAAGGATTTGATTGAAATTTTCTTCCTTCTCCTTCAGAAATTCCATACCGTCATTCCAGAGAAGCCATGAGACTTTTTTCCTCCTATAAAAAAGGAGTAGCCCGATATTAAGGAGAATAGCTATTGTTGCCATAACGGCCACACCCCATCCCTTAAAGATCAACTCAGCAAACCACCATAATGGATTGTCAAAGGCCCAGCTGAGAATCTGATAAACTCCCATTCCGGCAATTTTTTTCCAATGCCGTTTAAGGAATTCCACAGCTCCATGCCAGATTGCCGCAACGAATGCGGCAATTTTTTTCAATACACCGCTCATCGCGACACCTATACCAATCCGAAGCCGTTAGGCGTAGGATGGCCCTTTCGATATTTTTTTGTCAAACAACATTACTTTGGTTTAAAAAACCATCGTAACAACCTATTATACACCCAAAATCCCATTCTGTCCAGCCCCTTGGCTGTTTTTTGGCTGAGATAAGCCAAAATAAAAAAACATATCCTCCTCCAATAGCCCGCATTTAAGCCAAGTTAAAGGAAAATAAAAAAAACTGGCGCTGATCCAGCAATTTTAGACAAATGATTCTTTATAATTTGAATTTGACCTCATCCTTGCTCATGTTGCCAATAATAGCTACCGACACATTTTCTTCAGTTAGGTACTTTTTTGCAACCATTCTTATTTCATCAGCAGAAAGCTCATCGATTTTTTTAAGATATTCTGACGGAGAAATCAGTTCGCCTCCCAAAAGAGCCGGATCGCCATACCACCATAAAAGAGCAAAGGGATCATGAAGTCTTCTGGAAATGTTCGCTTTATGATAATTTTTGTGCGATTGGAACAAGGATTTCGGTATATTTTTATTTTTCAAAATATCGATTTCGTCAAAAGCGATATCCAATGAAGGGTTCAACTTATTTTTATCCGAAGTATAGATAAAACTTAGATAACCGCTGTCTGAAAAGTTATCTGATCCGCTCTCGACCCAGTATGTATAGTTATTTTCTATCCTAAGCTTTTGATTCAAACGGGAAATCCAATGATCCGCCAGATATGAAGCGATGAAATCCAGAGCAATTATTTCTTTATGATCTGCCATCGGGACAGTCTTAAAATTGATGCTGATTGTAAGCCGATCTCCTTTTCTTTTTTCCACCTTCAGCCTCTCAGGCTTATATGCTTTTTCCGAAGTTATTTCTCTCAAATACTCTCCTTTTTTTCCTTTCTTGTAGCCGGAATTTATGAATCCCGCAATCTTTTTGGTCGGCTCATTTCCGATAAAAACAAAAACCGCTTTTTCCGGAGAATAGAATTTATTTTTAAACTCGATCATGTCCCCGATACTTATCGCTTTTATGCTTTTTTCGGTTCCGAAAAAATTCTGCCCCAGAGAACTGCCCTGAAAAAGGGCCTCTGTACCTAAAAACCAGATCCGACTTTCCGGGCTTTCGTTCGATCTCGAAGCTTCATCAATGATAATTTCCTTCTCACTCTCAAACATTTTTTCATCGATCACTGATGCATTCAATCCTTCAAGAAAAATTTCCAAGGAATCATAAGTTTTTTCCGCCATTTGAAATTGATAGTAGTGGCAAGCTTGCCGCGACGTAAAAGCATTATACGAGATCCCGTTTGATTCCAAGGATTCCAATCTTTTCATCCTATCTTTAAATTTCTTTGTTTTTGTCATCAGAAGATGCTCAAAAAAATGAGCTAATCCTTCTTTTCCTTTTGGATCAAACCTTGAGCCGGCATTGAACCAGGCAGAAATTATGGAAAACGGCAAATCAGGAACAATGATGTTCACCAATTTTGCTCCAGAAGTTAAATTTATTTTCTCTATTTTGTGATTGCTATGTTTCATAAAAAATTTTAGCCGGTGTAAAAAATACACCGGCTGTGTAGAAATATTCCTATTTCCCTCTGGTGCCGGTTCCGCCACCAGAACCAAAACTAGAAGTATTTTATAGAAAAAATTTTTATTCCTTGACGAGCTTCGCGAAGACCAATCTTTCCAGTTTCAACAGCCTTTTTTCAAAACCATTTATTTTTTCCAGATCAGCTTTTCCTTTAAAAATTTTCCTTAAGTCTTTTAGCTCGGTTTTTAAATCCTGAATTTCCTCATCAATTCGAAAAAGATATTCCAAAGCTATTTTTAGGTTTTTATCAGTCCGATCCACAAACCTAAAAACCTCCTTGAAGTTTTCGTCAGTCTGCTTTCTGAAACTAATCATCTCACCCCGAAATTCAACCATTTCGCCTTTAAACCCCAAAAATTCTTTATGATTATCTCTGATTTCCTTGCGAATGCCCGAGAACTGCTCCAACACTAAAGCCAACTTGGAGCTTATATCCTCCAGGACAACTGTTTGCTGATCCTTTTTTATTTTACCGGTTTTTCCTACCATGCCTTTATTTTATCATGCTAATTGCACCTGTCAAAATTTACTATTGCGGATTTTAAAGTCGTTCCATCAGCGCCATATTTCTTTTTTGGCGACTGATAGCGGGGTATAGATATCCTTGGTGTCGAATTCTTCTTCAGTTTTTGCGGGTTTTTCTTTCTGACTCATAAATTATTTTCTTATTCTCTCTCGCGAATCCAGGTATCTTTTTAATGCATCAATGGATGACAGCCAATTGCGCCCTTCCTTGTGCGCTTCCAGTTTGCCGTTACGCGCCAAAAGATTCAGATATTTTTCCGTAAATTTTGTACTTTTGGCCAATTCTGCCAATGGAACAAATTTTTCTTTACCCTTTTTGCTTGGCATCAATATTTTCAAATAAATATCCAGTGTTCTTTCCACCGCCCGTGCGATGAAATTTATAAATGACACATAATTACCTTTGTCCGCCAAAGTATCTTTTCCGATCATTTTTCAAAACAATTACCAATGGAAAACCGGATTGCATCAAAATTATATTCATAGCCAGCCGCGAAGTCCTGCCATTGCCATCAAAAAATGGATGAATATAAACAAGTTTGTGATGCAAAACACTCGCCAATTCGACCGGATGCGTTTTTTTCTTATTATCCCCAACCCATTTGATAAGCTTCTGCATGAGTTTTGGAATTTCCATCGCTTCCGGAGGCTTATGATCGGCGCCACCGATAATCACCGCGCTGTTTCGATATTTACCCGCCCAATCCCTATCGATATCCTGCATCACAATCTGGTTTAGCGACCGAATAAATCTTTCGGACACTGTGTTATTTTTACCTCTTTCCACCAGTGAATATAAATAATCCAGCGCCTCCTTGTGACTCTTGGCTTCAACATGATCTTTGAGCGGCTTACCCTTGATAGTCAGCCCTTCGTTGATAACCAAATAGGTTTCTTTAAGCGTCAAACTATTACCTTCAATCGCATTGGAGTTATATGTCATTTCTATCTCAAACTGCTCCCTGAGTTTTTTAACCGCGGACGATGACAGCGGACGGAAAGAGTTGAGCAATTTCAATTTCTCATCAATTCTTTTTTGAATTTTTTTGTCTAAACAATGCATATATTCCTTAATATGGTTTAAGTGATTATTTTCACTATACCATATTAGTAAAAATCGTCAATTCCGGCACATCTCCACCTACATCCCTATGAGAAGTATTTTGAAAAATCGAGGACGAAAAATCGAGGACGAAAAATCGAGGACGGTCCTCTAGACTAGAAGTATTTTATAGAAAAAATTTTTATTCCTTGACGAGCTTCGCAAAGACCAATCTTTCCAGTTTCAACAGCCTTTTTTCAAAATCATTTAATTTTTCCAGATCAGCTTTTCCTTTAAAAATTTTCCTTAAGTCTTTTAGCTCGGTTTTCAAATCCTGAATTTCCTCATCAATGCGAAAAAGATATTCCAAGGCTATTTTTAGATTTTTATCCGTCTTGTCTCTAAAATCATACATCTCATTTCTAAACTTGATCATTTCGCCTCTGAATTCGATCATATCCCCTTTAAATTCCAAAAATTCTTTATGATTATTGTCTATTTTTTTATTGACGCCTGAAAACTGCTCCAATACCAAAGACAATTTGGAGCTTATATCTCCCAAAACAACCGTTTGCCGATCAGATTTTATTTTGCCTTTTTTCTTTTCCATATCCTTATTTTATCACGCCTCTTGCGTCTGTCAAAATTTCATTCCTATACTTGAAAATTCACCTATTTCGCAATTTACGAACTGCCGCTTTCGTAGTGTTTCAGGGCGAAGTGAAAAAACCATCGGGAGGAGAAAAAGAAGATTGCCGCCATCAGAACCGCGAGCGAGGCCAATTTCCAATCAAAGCCGTGCGCCAGGATCTTGGCCGGTATGGTAGCCATGAACGCAATAGGGACGACAAAGGTCGTTGCGAATCTAGCCGCTTTGTTGAAAAAAATATCGCTCGGGTATTGCGTGATCCTGGTGATTGCCATGCTGATATGGAAAAGGGCGTCGCCTTGGATGGTCCAAAAGGTGACTGAGCGCAAAAATACATTGACGCTGTACGTTATTATGAACGCGCAAAAAATCAAGATGAGATACAGAAATAAATTCAAAAATAATTGTCCCGCCGCAAAATCAAGATGGATCAAGGCGAAAGAAATCACTCCGATTCCGCTGACCACCCTGGCCAAGTCTTCCATATCCCCCCTCCAGACGGAAATCAGAAATTGCGTGTCCACCGGACGCAAAATGATTCCGTCCAGCGTCCCGTCTTTTATGTTTTTGTTCAAAGCATTGAGATAGGCGCAGCTTGCCCACATCAGACCTTCGATCAGCATATAGCTTCCCACCACCAGCACAGCTTCATAAAATCCCCAGCCGGCCACCGTGCGATTGCTGGAAAACAAGACGCTGATAAAAACCAGGCTAAAAACCATCTGCAACGCCACAGTCAAAACAGAGATAAAAAAATTTATCCGATAAGCCATGCGGTTCATCAGATCGATCTTCTGCATATACAGCATGATGCCAAAATATTTTTTCAGTTTATATGCCAAACCCTTCATATGCTTTGATGCCTTTCTTAAAAATAAATTTCGCGAAAAAATAAAACACGGCGATCCAAATTGCCGGAACCAGGAAAAGCCATATGTCCGCATCCATCCTTCCGGTGAATACAGAAATCGGCACGAACATTATGTGCTTGAACGGCAAAAAATCATTGATCTTTGTTATGGCTGAAGGGAGAAGGTCGAGCGGAACCAAGCCGCCTTCCAAAAAAATTACCAGCATCATAAAACCGAAATTGAATCCTCTGACCAGGCCGAGCCAAAAGGTCGTCAGCCCCACGATATAAAATATCAAAAAATACAAGATGCCGCCCAGGCCCATAAGCGCGAGAGAAAAGAAAGCCCTCCACGGATCCAGCACAAATCCGAGATACGGAAACAGGAAAGCGCCTACCAAGGCAAACAGCGCGAAATATGAAATGCCGCGGAAAAAATAACTGCCCATGACCTGGAAAAATTTATATTTGGAATAGCTGATCGGACGCAGCATGACTCCGACGATCTTGCCAAGCCTGATTTCGTCTCCGACATTCCAAGCCACGTCCGTGCCTTTTATGACCAGAGCGATGAAATTGGCCGCGAAATAATAAAGGACGATATCCGGAAAAGAATAATTCCCGATCTGTCCCCCTTGGCGGTAGATCGAACTCCAAAGATAAAAAAGCGCGAAAAAAGAAAGCGATTCGGAAAAAAACATCGCGAAAGTGTCAAACCTGTACGCCATGTGATTTTGGACGCTGTTTTTGAAAGCAAAAAAATATTTTTCCATATCAAGAGACGAAAATGTTGCGGATGACGCTGTCGATGTCCTCTTCTCCGATTTCGATGTCCTTGACCGGAAGATCGGATGAAAGTATCTGGATGGCTTTTGCTTTGACATCTTTACGATCGACTTTGAGAAGCGCCTTGAGCTTTTTGAATTCATACACTTCTCCGAACCGATCCAGACTATCCCTGCTGACTTCTTCGTTGAAAAACACGGTTATCATTTTGTGGGAAGCGTGTTTTTCCACCAGATCTTGCATCTGTCCGTCATAAATTATCTTTCCGGTATTGATGATGATTATTCTTTTGCAGAGCTCGGCGATGTCATCCATGTAGTGGGAAGTCAGGATAATCGTGGTCTTTTTTTCCTTGTTATATTTTTTCAAGAAATCTCGGATATTTTTCTGCGCTACCACGTCCAATCCGATCGTCGGCTCATCCAGAAAAAGCACCCGCGGAGCATGGAGCAAGGCGGCGATCAGTTCGCATTTCATCCTTTCTCCCAAAGACAGCTTTCTTACTTGTTTGTAGATGATATCCTTGGCATCCAGCAACCCGACCAACTCCTCCAGCCTTTTCTCGAAATCTTCTTTTTCGATTTCATATATCTTAGTTTTTAGAATCTAACGCAAC
>DQBY01000048.1 GCA_003534085.1 Candidatus Moraniibacteriota bacterium
TCAACACACTATTTGTTAAAGAGCCGTTTAGAACTGATGTCGTATTCAATTTTTTCAACCTCATTATTTTTATTTTTTATAACAAGGTTTAGTTTTATTTTGTTACCAAATTCTTCTTTTATAAGCCTTACATTTTCTTTTGCCTTGAAAAAGGCTTCAATGAAGGTTTCTTTTGGAACATATCTGCCTTCTAATTTTTCTCGCTTCCTTGTAAAATCCCAAGCAATAATTGGGTCTTGATATATGAAGAATACACCCAGGCGCCTATTTTTATTCAGGCAATTTACTATATTTCTGTGAGCTATGCTATAATTCGCAAAAGTGCCATCCATTATTGGATTCTGTCGGTGTTTCAGCGTGTAATAATTGATATTGTCCACTCCAATTGATGCTGCTCCTTGAAATAATCTGCGAAAAACAGAATTTCACTGGGTAAACCTCGGCGGAATAATTTCCCTGACAACCCTAATTGGCTGCCTCGGCTATCTCGGCTACGATTTTATAAAGCGACGAAAAGAAAAACCGCAAAAACCCGAGCTGCCTGAAGCCTCCTAAAGGTTCCCTTTAGGAATGCAAAAAACCCTAAAACAAGCCTTTTCCTAAAGTTTCCTAAAGGTTCCCTTTAGGAAAACCCCTTCTTGCAAACAAAGCGAAGTAGTGTTACCAATATCACTATAATAGTAAAAATAAAAAGAATGAGAAACAAGCAAAATTTGGCAATTTTTGAAAATTTCAAGATTCGCCGGCACTATCACGAAAAGACCGAGACTTGGTATTTTTCGGTGATTGATATTATCGCTGCTCTAACCGGGCAAGTAGATTTCCAATTAGCAAGAAACTATTGGAAAGTGCTAAAAAACCGCTTGGCAAAAGAAGAAAGTGAAGTGGTTACAAATTGTAACCGACTGAAAATGATGGCTTTGGAAAGTTGAAGGTTTCCGCCAGCTTGTAAGGATTTATTACAAGTTCAAAACAAGGAGGACAAAATAAAAAATAAGAAGAATTATATGTGGGAAATAAAAATCGAGAAAATTGAAAATGGCTTCATACTTTCGCATAAGGAGGAGGCAAATGAAGGCGCGCCTGAAATCACAAAAGAAGTGATTGAGGAGGGTGACGACGAGAAAGAAACGATGAAGCGATTACTGGAAAGAGTGGCGGAGTATTTCGGCATTCGGTATGATAAATTTGCCGAAGATAATTTGAGTATTACCTGGAATAAGAAGGGTCGCAAGCTGTGAAGTAGCTCTTTCCTAAAGGTTCCCTTTAGGAAACTATTCTTCTTCAATCAAGTATTTTTGTATTTCTTTTTTGGTTTTTAGATGCAAGGCGTTTTTCTCCAAGAAATCCTTATAATCATCCATATTTCTGAATTGTCCAAGAATAATTTTTTTATTTATGGGGACTATGGAATTATTTCTTTGCCCGAGATAATCAGGCAGGCTTGAATAGATCCAATCGCCATTTTGATCGTAGCCGTGGATAAAATTATTTTTATTCACATAAGCGGAAAGATAAGTGAGATATTCATCGGAATCAATATGCGTTGCCTTGAAAACTCCCTGAAAAAGAGCGCCGCTCCGCTTGTTCTTTTTGTTGAAATATTTAGTATGGCTTGTTCCGATTTTGTGCATGAATCTTTCAATTCCTTTATCTTCAACCTGTTTTAGTATAAAATGATAATGGTTCGGATTAAGACAATAAGCGATGATTTCCACCAAAGGAACTCGCTTCCTAAAGGGAACCTTTAGGAAAGCATCCAGTGATTTTCCGGGATTGCTTTTCTTGAAATCTCGCCACTCGATCATCAGACCGTCATTAGTATCATTCAGCAAACTCATCGCTATTAAAAAACGGTTGTAATCTCCTGCATCAAGAAAAATATCGCGCTTATCCACTCCGCGATTGAAGATATGATAAAATTCCTCATTAAAAAATTGCATTTTGCGCGTACTCATATAGGATAATTATATCCTAAAGGGAACCTTTAGGAAACATTATGTTTAAATTTAGAGAAAAAAATTGGAAATTGCAGATCAGGGAAAAAGAGATCGTTCTCGTTCTTACTTTCTTTGATTTCGCGCCCGTCATAGATTTTTTCCGACAGATAGATTATAGGCGGCCGCTTCAAAGCCGTATCTTTAAGCAGATATTGAAAAATAAATGGAAAATTTCAGCCGTTTTTTTTGCATTTATTTTTTTCTTCAGGATTTATGATTTTTCTTCCGCAACGCTGTGGGGGATTTTTATCGCATTTTTGGTTTTCCGGTGGGACAGCCGATGGATTGCCGGGATGGCGTTGGTTTCGCTTGCGTCTTGTCCCTTCCTCTTGTTGTTCAAAGAAGATAAATTGGCCGAACAGATGGCGGTGTATGCATTCTTTTTTTTGACAATGGTCGTGGTTTTGCAAATTATTGAATTATATGAAGAAAAAAATGATGAAATACCTGAAAGATCATAGGATCGTCTTTTTAACCATCACAACCCTGATACTTTTTCCGACCTGGCAAAAAGGTTACTTGTTTTTTTTGGATTGGAATGTTTCGCCATTTTTAACTTTTTCCGATATCGGTTTTTGGAGCCATTCGTTGGGCCGGGCGGTTCTGTCCGCGTTGGCCGTTATTTTGCCATTCGCTTTGTATCAGAAATTGGCTTTGTTTCTGCTCGTGTTCTTTTTGGGGATCGGCGGATGGAAGCTGGCCGAGATTTTCATTCCCGAAAACAGCTTGTCGGCAAATTTCGCCAAATATTTCGCGGGAATCTTCATGATTTTCAACCCTTTCATATATGGACGGCTGGCTGACGGCCAATATGGGGTAGCCTTGGGCATTCTTTTTATCTTATATTTTATAATTTTTGCCGTCCGCTTTGAAAACAGCCGGCTCAAGAAACACTTTTTCGCGGCTTGTCTTTTTGCGGGATTGGCTGTCAATTTCACTTTGCATGCGATATTTTTCGTCGGCTTGTCCGCCTTGGTCCTTTTTTCTTTCCATGCTTTTTCCAAAAAAGCATACGCTCAGAACATTTTAAAATTTTCCTTGATCATGTTTTTTACAGTCTTCCTGAATATCAACGTGATTGCCGGGTTCATTTTTCAAAAAAATTCAGCGGGAGAAATCGCGCAGAATTTCGACCAAAACCATCTGGAAGCCTTCAATACCGGCGAGCATGAAACTACCTCGGTCTATTTAAACGCGCTTTCATTGCATGGCTATTGGGGCGAAAGGGAAGACAGGTTCATTTCCACCCAGAGCCGCAATTTTATCTGGAAGCCGGTTTTTTTGCTTATTTTCGCGCTGGTTTTGTTTGGCGCCTGGTCACATCGAAAAAATAAGCTTGTCCGGGCGTTGGCCGCTTTGGGACTTCTGTCATTCATCCTCGGCATCGGAATCAGGGGCGGCCTGGTCAAAACTTTCAATCAATTTTTATACGATTACGTGCCTTTTTACATGGGACTTCGGGAACCGCAAAAATGGATAGGTTTGCTGCTGATCGCTTATGCCGGACTGGGCGCTTTAGGCTTGAAAAAACTTCTGGAACTCAAAGATATGAAAGAACACGCTCCGGCCTGGGGCCTGGCAGCGCTGTTTCTGGTCTTTATCTATACCCCGACGATGTTTGCCGGGTTTTTGGGCCAGCTCAAACCGATCGATTTTCCCTCAGACTGGTATGCAACAAAGGAAATTATTGCTGAGCGCGAAGATGAAGGAAAAGTACTTGTCCTTCCCTGGAATCAATATTTGGATCCCGGATTTTTAAATGGCAAGGAAGTGGCCAATCCGGCTCGAGCTTTTTTTGGCGACTCAGTCATCCAAGGGGATAATATGGAAACCAGTACGGCTTTCACGCAATCAAACCGCCCCGAATCAAAAGTCATCGAAAAACATCTTTTTGGAGAGGAAGAAATAAACTCTGATTTTTTGATCGACCTGGAAAAAATCGGGATCGGAAGCATCTTGCTTTTGAAAAATGAGGATCTGGATGATTACGGATGGCTCGATAAACTGGAGTCGCTGGAATTGATACAGGATTCCGAAAATTTGAAACTTTACGCTTTATGATCTTATAATCTTCCGGATTCGGGCGCCTGTGGATAACTCCCTTTTTTAAAAAATTTTTTTGTGGTATAGTTATAGCATGATTGTGCGTGCGAATATTGTCTTAAGCAGTGTTCGGGTCGGCCGCACTAATTTACAATTTAATTTAGTCAAAAACAAATGAAAAAAATTGCATCAACAGCGCTTGTGTTAGTATTCGGTTTCATGGCTGTTTTTTCCGTAGCTCTAGCTGACTATGAGACTACCGGGGAAATCAAAGTCGCAGCCAAGGCCTTGGGAACGGATGGAAGATACAAGAAAATAGGCAAAGTCAAGGTTTACCTGTTGGACGACAAAAAGAATGTTGTCAAAAAATCAGGCAAGACCAGCTCAAAGGGAGTCAAAACTTTTCCTACATTCTAGCCTGAACTGCAA
>DQBY01000105.1:0-291 GCA_003534085.1 Candidatus Moraniibacteriota bacterium
CTTCGCGCATGGAAATCACCCCGTGGAAACGGCCGTCATAATTTCGCGGCACGTAATTCCGCCCGGATCCGTCCGGTCCGAAATTGGTCTGGGCGTCCAGGACCATCGTTTCCGGTTGAAAACCCTTTTCAAACGCTTTAGCGTAGGCGAAGGGCTTGAAAGATGATCCCGGTTGGCGGGGGCGCATGGTGACATTTACTTCACCGTCTATGCTTTTGTCGAAATAATTTTTGCTTCCGACCATGGCGAGAATCTGTCCGTTCTTCGGGTCGATCGCGACCAGAGCCGCAC
>DQBY01000105.1:404-5903 GCA_003534085.1 Candidatus Moraniibacteriota bacterium
GACATAAAAAACAAAATGAGGCGCCTGGATCGGCTGGTTTAAAGGAATAACTTTTTCCAGGGTATTGATTTTTAGCGCTTCTTCGATCATTGCCGGATCTGCCAGTCTCAGCTCGGCAGTTTTTTTGAGAACATCTCTTTGTCTTCTTTCCAGGGCCTCCCGGTTGTTTCCGTATGGAGAATAATAGCTTGGCGCCTTGGTCATGGCAGAAAGAAGAGCTGCTTCATCCAGGGTCAGTTCCGAAGCTTTTTTATCAAAATAAGTTTCCGCGGCCGCTTCAATCCCATACGCGTTGGATCCATAGGGAACTTCATTCAGATAGGCGTCAAGAATCTGTTCTTTGGAAAAATGCCTTTCTATCTTGATAGCATAGACAGCTTCCAGGACCTTCCGATTAAGCGTCTTTTCTCTGGTCAGAAATGCATTTCTGGCGAGCTGCTGAGTGATAGTCGATCCGCCCTGCAAAATTTGTCCGTTTTCAAAGTTGGTTTTTAGCGCTCTCATTATAGCTTTGGGATCAATTCCCTGATGAATATAAAAGTTGTTGTCTTCGGTGGCGATCGCTGTGACGCGCATGACATCCGGAATTTCTTCATGGGCCAGAATTTTCCTGTTTTCTTCCCCGTGGATCTCATAGAGCGTGTGTTGGCCGGTCCGGTCGTATATGATGCTGGTTTGGGCGATATTTCTGGTGAAAAGGCTGGACGCCGGCTCAGTTTTGACCATAAGATAGAAAAAAATCCCTGTTCCGAGCATGGCGAGCATGATTGAGACATAAAGGGAAACAAAAAAAGACTCTTTTAAAAAAAGTTTGATAAAACCGAAGCCGATTTTAGTTTTTTTAATTTTGTCTTTCATATGATTAATACTGTTGCAAGCGCAAAATTATTTTAATCTTCTCAGGTTTTGGCCGATTTGACAAAATTTAATTTATAGAATATAATAATATAAGGAAGCAAGGATTAGGAGAACCTGCTTATGCGGGGACGGATGGGCGGTCGAACTTCCAGAAAATCCACTTGCTTGCGAGAATAATTTCATAGAATTACCAAAATGGCAGATCTAGACAGGGACTTCGTCGAATACGTTGTTAAGCAAATCGTTAACAACCCGGACGCGGTCAAAGTTGACAGAAAAATCGACGAAATGGGAGTTCTCATCACTTTGGACGTAGATCCAAGCGACATGGGAATGGTAATCGGTCGAGAAGGTGCGACAGCAAAAGCTTTGAGGACTCTTTTGAGAGTGATCGGAGCCAAAAATAATGCTCGCGTCAATCTGAAAATTAACGAGCCGGAGGGTTCCACAAGAGCTCCCCGCGAACCTCGTGAACAGAGAAGCATTGATGATGTTGTTGGCAACCTATAATTTAGAAAACAACAACTTTTTTCTTCGCGCTCAGGCGCGGAGAAGTTAGACAAAAAAAGCCGCGCAAACGGCTTTTTTGTTTGGGTTTAATATGGTACTATGAGTTTAAGGCAGGCTTTGATTACGAACGTACAAATTTGTCGAAAATACGAAAATGCAAAATTTCGTATTTTAGCAGTTTCGTTCGATTTGTAATTTCATAAATCTATGAAATTTGATATCCTGACAATTTTTCCTGAAATTTTCGATTCATATTTTTCCGAATCGATCCTTAAGCGTGCCCAAAAAGCGGGCCTTCTTGAAATAAATGTCCACGATCTGAGAAAATATGCGGAGGACAAGCACAACAAAGTTGATGATACGCCGTATGGCGGAGGAGCCGGCATGGTCATGAAAGTTGAACCGATATATAAAGCTTTGGAGTCCATAAAGTCTGTAACGTCAAAGAGTCAAAAATCGAGATCGATTCTTTTTTCTGCCAAAGGAAAAAGATACACTCAAAAAGATGCCAAAAGGTTATCGAAATATGAAAATATAATCATGGTCTGCGGACGGTATGAAGGGATTGATGAGCGGGTGGCAAAAAATCTTGTCGACGAGGAGATTTCCATCGGCGACTTCGTCCTGACCGGCGGAGAAATTCCGGCGATGGTCGTTGTCGATTCGATCTCTCGATTGCTTCCCGGAGTTTTGGGAAATGTCGAAAGCGCGATACTGGAATCTCACTGCGAAGACGGGTATTTGGAATTTCCACAATACACCAAGCCGGAAGAATTCCAAGGATGGAAAGTTCCCGAGGTTCTTCTTTCCGGAAATCACAAGGAGATAGAGGAGTGGAGAAGGATAAATTCCAAAAAATCGAATGAATAATATAAAATCAGACAAGGTGCTCTTTTATACGACATTCGCCCTGTTGGTTTTCGGGCTGATCATGATTTCATCGGCTGGAATCGCGTATTCGAAGACTCGCTTTGGAGATTCATATTTCTTTTTCAAGCGCCAGTTGGTGGGAGTTTCCATCGGGCTTATAGCGATGTATTTTGCGCAAAGGATAAATTATAATTTCTGGAAAAAAATATCCTTTCCATTTTTTCTGCTCAGTCTTTTCCTTCTGATCCTGGTTTTTGTTCCGGGAGTCGGATCGAAAATTTATGGAGCCAGCCGTTGGCTCCAGATCGGACATCTCTCCTTCCAGCCCTCAGAGATGCTGAAATTGAATTTGGTAATTTATTTGGCCGCCTGGATTGAGAGCCGGGGGAATCTGATCAAGGATTTTTTCGAGGGTCTTTTGCCGTTTGCCGCAATCGTCGGAATGATCAGTTTTTTGCTTATGAAACAGCCGGATATGGGAACTTTGGGTGTCATTATTCTCACAGCCGCTGGCATGTTTTTTGTGTCCGGTTCGAAATTTTCCCACATGTTTCTGATGGGGTCGGCCGGAGCCGCCGCCTTGTTCCTTTTGATCAAGATGGAATCATATCGCATGAACCGTCTGCTGGTCTTCCTGCATCCGGAACTTGATCCGCGTGGAATCGGGTATCAGATCAATCAGGCGCTTTTGGCGATCGGTTCCGGCGGAATTTTCGGAGTCGGCCTCGGACACAGCCTGCAGAAATTCAATTATCTTCCGGAGCCGGTAGGGGATTCCATATTTGCTATAATAGGAGAGGAGCTGGGACTTGTCGGTTGTTTGGTTCTCCTGGGGCTGTTTACTTTTTTTGCTTTGCGAGGATTCAAGATTGCAAAAAATGCTCCTGACTCTTTCGGCCGGTTGCTAGCGGCAGGGATAGTTTCCTGGATTTTTTTCCAAGCGGCCATTAACATTTCCGCAATTTCGGGAATTATTCCGCTGACCGGAATTCCGCTGCCCTTCATAAGTTACGGAGGAACATCGATTGTTTTTTTGATGACAGGAGTGGGTATTTTATTGAATATTTCAAAACAAACTAAAATAACAAGCTAAAATGAAGATTTATAAAGCTCATAAAGTTCGTAAAGTAAAATAAGACTTTATAGACTTTCGCCTTTATAGACTTTTAAACTAATTTGTATGCGCATAGTTTTAACAGGCGGCGGGACGGGAGGCCATATTGTGCCCTTGGTCACGGTCGCCAAAAAATTGAAAGAAAAAGCGGAGGAAGCGGAAACGGATTTCTTATTTATCGGTCCGAAAGGGAAACTGGAGGAGGAACTGATGGCTCAAGCCGGAATTCCGACCAAGAGCGTCCAAGTCGGAAAAATGAGGCGATATTTTTCCATGCATAATTTTGTAGATATGATTAGGCTGCCGATCGGATTTATCCAAGCGCTATGGCACTTGCTTGTATATATGCCGGATGCTATTTTTTCGAAAGGGGGATATGCCTCAATCCCTGTCGTTTTGGCCGGATGGCTGTATCGGATCCCGATCCTGATACATGAATCGGACAGCATTCCCGGAATGACAAATGATATTTTGGGAAAATTCGCCGCAAGAGTCGCCGTTTCGTATGAAGAGGCGGAAAAGAATTTTGCTGCCAGCCAGGTGGTTTTGACCGGCAATCCGGTCCGGGAAGATATCAACAAAGGCGATGTTTCTTCGGCCAGGCAAAGATTTGGATTGACTGAGTCAAAAAAAGTTATTTTTGTGTATGGCGGATCCCAAGGAGCTCAGTCTGTAAATGATAAGTTGCTGAACATATTGCCGGAGCTTTTGTCCAAATATCAAGTCGTCCACCAGACGGGAACGGAAAATTATGAGGGCGTGGTCCGCAAAGCCGCGGAGCTCGGAATCAAAGCGGGAAGAGAAGGTTACCATCCGACGGGGTTTGTCGGGGAAGAGCTCAAGGATATTTTGGCTGTTTCCGATCTGGTCATCACCAGGGCGGGTGCGAATTCGCTTTCGGAGGTGGCGGCGAACGGAAAACCGGCCATCGTAATTCCGCTTGAAAACTCAGCCAGCAACCACCAGAAGATGAATGCGTATTCTATCGCCCGCAAGGGGGGATGTGTCGTCTTGGAAGAAAATAATCTGGGAGAAAATATGCTGATCGGGAAAATTGGAGAAATGATGGATGATGAGACATTAAGAAGCCAGCTCTCGGCAAACATCAAGAACTTCTATCATCCGGATGCGGCAGAAAAAATCGCGGATGGGATACTGGGCATGGTCCGGTAACCGCGAGCTGATCTAATAAATTATAAAATTCTATGAAAGTTCATGTAAAAAGGCTGGACCTGGAAGAAATCAAAAAAGTATATGTGATCGGGATCAAGGGCTCCGGCATTGTCGGGCTGGTTGAAATTTTGGCTGCCAAAGGGATCGAGGTGACGGGATCGGACACGAATGAGAAATTTTTCACCGACGACGTCCTGAAAAAATTAGGCATAAAATACATCGAGGGTTTTTCGGAGGAGAATCTTCCGAACGATGCCGATCTGATTCTTTACGGAACTTCCTATAATGAAACGAACAATGTTGAATTTGCTGAAGCGAAAATAAGAGATCTGCAGATGATAAGCTATCCGGAAATGTTGGCGGAACTGTTCAACGGAAAATATGGAATTGCAGTTTGCGGAACGCACGGGAAAACGACGACTTCCGCGATGCTCGCGGACGTCATGAAAGAAGTGGGAACAGATACTGCCGCGGTGATCGGAAGTCGGGTAAAGGATTGGGGTTCAAACGCTTTGGCTGGCGAGGGGGAATTTTTCGTGATTGAGGCGGATGAGTTTCAGAACAAACTAAAAATGTATTTTCCTAAAGCAGCCATCTTGACCAGCATAGATTGGGACCATCCGGATACGTATCCCACTTTCGAAGAATACAAAAAGGCTTTTTCGGATTTTGTTTCGAAGATTCCCAAGACCGGATTTTTGGTCGTTTGGGGTGATAGCGTGGCGACTAATGAAATCGCCTGTTCTTGTCAATGCAAAATCATCAAATACGGTTTCCAGCCGGATAACGACATAGTTTTGGAAAAAATCAGCAATGATGAATTCAATCTGAAATTTTCGGGTAAGGATTTGGGGAATTTCAAGACTAAGTTGAACGGAGATCATAATATGCTCAACGCCGCCGCTGTCATCGCGGTTTGCCGAGAGCTTAACCTGGATATGGAAAAAGTCCGTGAAGCACTACTTGCTTTTCAG
>DQBY01000101.1 GCA_003534085.1 Candidatus Moraniibacteriota bacterium
CCATATGGAGAAAAGCGCCCAGCACCACTCCCCACGCCAGACCGATCGGCCCCATAAAGCGCACCAGCACCAAAACTCCGAAGATTATTCCGAGATTGTACAATATGGGAGCTATCGAATAGATCAAAAATCTTTTGTACGAAGTCAGGATCCCGCCGAAAATTCCGCTGATTCCTAAAAATAAAGGACTCAGAAACATTATGCGCGTGAAGCTGACGACCATCTCCATCTTTTCAGCCGGAAATCCGGGAGTGATGACCTTCATCAGATATGGAGCGAAAACTGCCAGGATCAGCGAAACAATTATTATGAAAAAAATTGACAGGTTCAAAATTCCGTTCGCCGCCTTCCAGGCATCTTCCTTCTGATCCTTGCTGATGAGTCCGGTAAAAACCGGAATGAATGCCGCGCTCAAAGCGCCCAGGATGAGCAGATTATAGATCAGATCAGGAATTCGAAAAGCGGCATAATAAACATCCAACGTATCGCCGGCGCCGAAAGTGGAAGCCAGAAAACGATCACGCAAAAGGCCGAGTGTCCGGCTGGCTAATCCGGCTACGGTAATTATGAAAGCGGCGGCCGTGACTGATTGCGCCGGCTTGCCGTTCAATATTCCATTATTGAAGATTCTTTTTATCATTGATATTTCATGAATGCCACGCCTGTAAATTTATCCGTTTTCAGATAAGTTTCAAATCTTAATCCATTTCCGGATTCAGATGATTCGTCAGGGTACTTCCAATTGATCTTGTAGTTTGACGGAAATTTTATTTCTGAAACGAATTTGCTGCCTATGCTGCCTGCTTGTTTTTGCGCCAACAAAGAATACGTATCCGAAATCCTATCAGTTTCCCAAATCCTGAACGGCAAAAGATATTTATAAGTCATGACGGACTTTTCTTGCGGACTCACGTATGTCCAATTTCCAAATACGGTTTTTCCGGCATCCTCGTATACCCTTGTTCCGCTTTCATCAATATTGATCGAATCCTCCTCCATCCTCACCTGCGGATCGCGCTTAAATCCCAAAGCGTCATAATCCAAAGGCGGAGAGTTGAATTCGCGCGTATGTCCTTCGACGCTCAGAAGCTCCGACCCTTTCGGAACATACACGCGCATATAATTCGCGTTGACCCGGTTCCACCAGTCATATTCCGTATTGCCCCCTTTATGGTGGCGAGTTATGGTCACCGTATCAATGATGGAACCGTCTTCCCGGATCTCTGCCAAATGTTCGATTTTCTCCTCGATCACGCCATCAGTCTTAAATCCGTTGATATTGGTATTTATTACACTCAGATAATCTTTTTGTGTAGCAAGAATTTCTCCCGACCATCCCAACTCGGATAATTCGGCCTGAATGTCATAATTTTTTGAATAAATGAGGATCTGTTTTTCTTTCAAGCTTTCCGACAATATGCTCATGGTCCTGGCGACATCCGAAAAATTTTTCGCGTTGAAAATCTTATCCAGGACTTTTGGAGCCAGATCGGCCAGAATCTTTTTCGGCTGGTTCAGTTCCTTGTCATAATCCGATTCTACTTCCTGCTGGACCTTTTCTATGAAATTATATCCGTCGATCGTCACTCCATATTCCGGCATCTCGATCGGTCCGGTGACCTCCAGCAATTTCTGCATGACGACCGGAGTCATCGTGATCACTCCGTCAACGGTCGGTCCGCCGGTTTTTTCATAAAACCAAGCCGCTTTCTCGGCCGAAACCGGAAAATCAGGAAACCAATTGCTGTCATGCAGGCTCCAGGCCGCGCTTATTTTTTGGATCGGAGCGGGAGGAACCACTTTTTCTCTCAATTGTCCGTCCGGATTATATATCCCATCGATGAAAAATTTGCTTATCCGGCCGTTAAAAATATCCAGCGCGCCATAAGTTCCGATGAATCCTCCGGTCGCTCTCATTTCATGATTGTTCTGGAAAAGAAAAAGATATTTCCGCGGCCCGTTGCCGCCCAAAACATCCGTAAATATATGGCTGTTTCCGACAAACTCATCGATAAAAACATTGATTTCGGGAAGTCTTTTTTTCAGCTCCAAAAAATTGTTTTTTTGTTCCTCAGGCATGTCGTCCAGATTGATTTTTTTAATATTTTTATCGATATTTTTCAGCCTAAGCTGGATTTCTTTGACGTCTTTATCCGTATCTTGAAAAATACTCAGGAGCGAGATGTCGGCATTGTCCGCATTTAAAGGATTTTTTAAATCGTCCATATTCCGCATTATTCTTCCCGCCAAAATTCCGATCCTGGAAATATCTTTCCCGATTTCAGCCAGAGCGGCGCCTGTGGAAAGTTTTGATACGTACGGCAGATATCGGCTCGCATCCACCAGCAAACTTCCGAAACTGTTCAGATCTTCAGATATGGATGAGAAGTTGTCATAGGCTTCATTGAATTTAAACTCGGAATTTTGAAAATTTTTGTTCAAAATTTCTTCCTTTGCCTGCGCCAAATTCATATACGCGACCATCCCTTCGCCCAAGACCTTTCCTTTGATCTGATTCCCTTTTTGCGCAAAAAAGGCTACGGACGCGGCCATGACAATGAGGCAAGCCGTCCCGGCCGCGTAAAAGATCAGCTCTTTGTTCCAAAATGAAAAATTGGAAAAACTCCGCCCCTTTTCCGCCTCGCATGCGGAATCTTCCCAGGATTCGATCTCAATATTCCGATCCGTCGTCGGCGCCTGGCCAGTTTGTGAAAATATTTCCCGCGCCGGCATTCCGGACATGTCAACCTCGAAAAAAATCGGGACTTCTTCTGAGGGATAAGCGTTGCCCATCTGATACACGCAAGCCGCCCTGCCTTCTTCCGGCTTGTTTTTCATTTCAAAAGGTAATTTTTCATTTTTCACTATGTCGGAAAAAATATTAGGGTTCCGGACCTGTTGCCTGGTTTTTTCTTTCTCCTCGATCCGTATGACCCTATTCGATCTGCCGGCCTTTTCCAAATCAAAATTTCCGTCCCTGTCAACCGGGCGGACATCGAACATCTGCGAGATTATATTTTTCTCTCTTGTTTTCATCCGATATTGGTTTTTGTTTCAACTGCTGATTTATAGATATCCAATGTTTCCTCTGCCATTTTTCTCCAGCTGTATTTTTTTATCTGCTCATATCCCTTGCCGATCAGGCTCTGTCTCATATCGGCATCGTCCAAAAGCACTCTCACTGCGGATGCGATTTTGTCGGAACTGCGAGCATCGAAAAAATACGCGCTGTCTTCCAGGACTTCTCTCAGGCATTCGTGGTCTGATGCCGCCACCGGAACTCCCTTTGCCATCGCCTCCAGCGGAGGTATCCCGAAACCTTCATACAGCGAGGGGAAAACATACAGCTCCGTTTTTTTATAGATGACGTCCAGATCCTGATCCGGAATATAACCCGGAAAAATTATGTTCTTTATCTTTTCTTCTTCCGCCAGCCGGATCAGCCGGTTATAAAAAAAATCATGCTTTCCGACCAAAACCAAGAAGAGATCCTCGTTATTTTTTCGGATATCAGAAAACGCCAAGATTAATTTTTCTAAATTTTTATGAGGATAAGAATTTCCTACATACAGCAAGTACCGCTTTATTATACCACGCCTCGCATCGGCTAGGCCATACTTTTCGTGAGTGTCAATTTCATTTTGGGCGGGAATATTGCAAAAATCATCGCATGATTCATAAGTCAGAGCGATTTTATCTTTTTTCACGCCGTAACGGCCCAAAATATCCTTTCGCGTAAAATCAGAAACAGCAATTATTTTTTTTGCCCGCCGGATCGCCGAACCGATCGCCAGCTTATACGCCAAAAATTTTATCCGATAGAAAATT
>DQBY01000022.1 GCA_003534085.1 Candidatus Moraniibacteriota bacterium
CTTCTCGACTGATGATGGGAAAGAATACAACCCGAAAAATTATGACGGAAAAAATCACGGCCTTCTCAGGATGAAAGATGCTTTGGCGATGTCACTCAACGTGCCAGCCGTCCAAACTTTGTATCTGGCCGGGGTCCAAAATTCAATCAGCACAGCTCGTGATTTGGGCATCACCAGTCTTAATCAGCCGGACCGCTATGGCTTGTCTTTAGTGCTGNNTCTTGAACATGTGAACGCGTATGGCACCCTGGCGACCGGCGGAGTTTATCGAACCAAGACCGCGATTTTGAAAATTACAGATGCTTCCGGAAAAACCTTGGAAGAATACAAAGAAACTCAAGGCGAGCGCGTCATCGATGAAAAATATGTAGCCATGCTGGACCACGTTTTATCCAACAACGAGTTGCGCGCGCCGGTTTTCGGAACGAACAATCCCCTGGCTTTTAATAATCGTCCGGTAGCGGCTAAGACAGGAACCACGAATGAATGGCGCGACGGTTGGGCGATGGGCTACACTCCGTCATTGGCTGTGGGCGTTTGGGCCGGCAACAACAATAATTCTGTCATGGCTCAAGGGGCAGACGGAAGCTACGTGGCCGCGCCGATCTGGAGAAAATTCATGGACGCGGTGCTCCACAATTACAACATTGAGAATTTTCCAAAATATGAAAAAGAAGAAACAGGAAAAGATGTTTTGGACGGAAAACTGGAAATGTCTTCGAAGCTTAGGGTTTGTGAGATTCCTGGAAAAAAAGACAAGTATTGTTTAGCCAATGATGTCTGTCCCGACAGAAAAATAAAAGAAGAAAAATTTTTCACCGCTCATAACATCCTGTATTACGTAACAAAAGATGATCCTCGCGGAGACGCGCCAAGAAATCCTAAGAGTGATTCTCAATATGAAAATTGGGAAAAAGCCGTTTTGAAATGGGTGAGCAAGAACACGAAGTTCAAAACGGATGAAATTCCGCAGGATGAATGCAAGGCTTCTGATTTCAGCGATTACAAAGCTTCTGTCAGCCTGAGCGCATCAGCAGCCGGAAATATAATTAGCATCAGCGGTTCCGTCTCAGCTCCGTATGGAGTGAAAAGCTCCAGCTTGTCAATCGACGGAGAACAAATCAGCCAACCGAACGGAGCGTTCACTGCCAGTTACGACGCCTCCGAAAAAAACGGCTCCGCAGTAACAATAAGACTGACAGTCACTGACGCGAACGACAACACGGCATCTGATGAAAAGACTGTAAATGTGTCTTTCTGATTCAGCAGATCGCGCATCACATGTCGCGGAGGTACATCATGAATCGCGGAAGGCAACATATGAAAACATAGAGACGCCCCGCCGGGGCGTCTCTATGCGTTTTGGAAATTTTATTTCGATTTGATGTCCGTGATCACCTTTTCTCCGAGTTCCTCATTTATCTTTCTGATGATCCTATTTTTATTCAGCCAGAGCTCAGAAGCCCAGGCGGAATTTTTGCATCGGATGAAAATCGTCTTGCCCGTAAAATAATCCGGCACAAAGCTTTCGATTCCCAACTTCCCAAAATCTTCCTGGATAACTTTCTTAAAAACATAAAAGACCGTCTTGTCGTCCAAAACGGATCTCTTTAGGCTCATCCTTTCCGGCAGTTTTTTTCCTAGAAGATTTTTTAATGATTTCATCTCCGCCTAAAGCCCGGCTTTAGGAATTTCCTAAAGCCGGGCTTTAGGGTTCCATGACCAGGCGCTTAAAGAAGCAGCTTGCTTGTCAATGACTATTTAATCATTTTTCCGAGCAATCTGCAATTCACTAAAAATATCAAGCCTTTTATTTAAAAAGCGCTCACCATCCTACGGCCGTGCTATCGTGATGGATTTTTTATACAAAGCTCGTAGCGTTCCGACCGCCAAAGCTATTCAAGCAAACAGCGGACGGACCGCTACTTTGTAGTCTACTTCAAATTCTTCCAAAGAAGTTCGAAAATTGCCCTTTGCGAGCGGGCGATTTTTCTTGCATATGCAAGATTTATCACACTTTTTATTTTTCTTTTCCCAGTCTCTTTATCTCATCGCGCAAAAACATCAGCGTTTCTTGTTTTAATGTTTTGCGTATAGTTTTAAACTTGTCATAAGGAAGCAACACATTTAAATCTTGCGCGATAATTTCATTCGTAACTTTATCTTCCACAAAAGAAACCAGCTCCTCAAAAAATTTCTTCGGCTGTTGCCCGGTCCTCGCTTCAATAACAGCCTTGTCGTACTCAAAACTATTCTCAAAAAAATAGTGCACGTCATAAACATCACGCCCCGCTATGCCTGATTTTTTTTTATATCGATCGATAAGAGCCACCAGCTTGTTGGCAAACATCGTTTCCGGTGTTTGACACGTAATAATCCGGTCAATTTCTGAAAAACGCTTAGTTTCATATCGATCGGCTTCTATTATGGGAAAAGTCATATCAATTTTAACCGTATTGCGCTCTCCTTCTTTGGCGGGATAACGCAAAAAGTATTGCGGCACTTTTTGGCTTTGATCTTTGATTGCCAGTCCAAGGTCATCAAAAATTTTCTCCATTTTTTCTCTTGCCTTAAACAGATCTGTCTTGCTGCCGGCAAAATCAAAATCCAGATCGACAGAAAAACGATCCAAATATCCCAACATAGCGGCGCATGTACCGCCTTTAAAATACAGGTTGCCAGCCAAAAAAGGATCGTCGTATAAAGCGGATAAAATTCGATACAACCAGGCTTTGTGTTTAGCATCTTTAAGTTGAGGTAGTTGCATAATATTATTGATAACGCTCGGGCGTAAATGGATAGCCAACGGCTTTTTGTATCCGCCTGACTTCTTTCCAATTTACAGGAGCGTCAAAATAAACATGGGCATTATAATAAAGCAGATCTGCCACTGCTCGCTCAGGCGTGGCAACTCGCACTCCATTATTTTCACTGATTCCTTCTGATTGATAGAGAAAAATATCGGCCATTTTTCGGCAAGAATATTCTTTTCCAGCCAGCACAAATCGTCGTGAAACAGAGCTGATCAGCGTAATACCCGAAGGAGATTGATTGAGGATTCCTTCACTGAATAAAATTGTTTCACAACCGACATAAGCATAAGTATGTAGAGCCTTAATCCCCAACAATAAAGGGTCGACCTTATTAACAGGCTTTATCGCATACATGCCATGCTGAATTCGATATAAAAGCCCTTGTTGCACATATCGCTTAAGCGTCGTATAAAGAGTATTTCTATTTATAATATTCCAAAGTGTGGCCAAATCTGATGCATGAAAAACCACCTCTCCTAGAGCGGCAAGTTGTTGAAATCGCCTTGATACTCGTGAATATCTACCATAGGTTTTTTTATCTGTACTCATATGTACAGTATATCATAACAGTAAAGAATGTCAACTCCCTTGCCAGACTCTGCCTAATTCGCCTTCAAATACTTCGATATGCTCCTCGCCGCAATCGCTCCTTCGGACGCAGCTGTTATAACCTGCCGAAATTTGTCGGAACCGTTTGTTATGTCGCCTGCCGCCCAAACTCCCGGAAGCGAGGTGGAACAGTCGGAATTTATTTTTATATATCCGTCTTCCATATCCACATTCAGCTGCTCTGCAAAATCAACATTGGGATCCGAACCGGCTTCGATAAATAAACCGCCAACGGCAATTTCATCTTTGCCGTCATATAAATTATCCAATTTTATTTTTTCCAGCTTATTTTCTCCGACCGCTTCCGTGACATTGGTTTTGTAAACAACCTCAATTTTTGGATTTTTTTCGATCAGATTGATCCAGTGCTGCTCCGCGCGCAATTTTTCTCCGCGATAGATAAGATAAACTTTTTCCGAAATTTCCGCCAGATACGCCGCCGCACCGGCCGCGCTGTCGCTGCCGCCGATCACGGCCACAGTTTTATTTTTATAAAAAAATCCGTCACACGTAGCGCAATATGAAATGCCCTTGCCAGATAATTTTTCTTCTCCGATTATTCCTAATTTTCTTCGTTTAGTTCCGGTCGCGAGAAGAATTGCCTTGGCCTTCACAACCTTTTTTTGGTCATAAGCAATTTCAAATTCTTCACCTTCTTTTTTTATGGAATAAACCATGACCGGCGCAATTTCCGTGCCATATTTTTTCACGTGGTTTCCCCATTTTTGAGAGAACTCAAATCCGGTCATATCTTCCATGCCTGGATAATTATCAATGTGATGCGTTTCAGAAATTTGTCCTCCAAGCAAAGCTCCCAAAATTATATTTTCTACTCCGAACCGCGAAGCATAAATTGAAGCGGCCAGACCCGCAGGACCGGCTCCGATGATAACTAAAGGGTATCGCTTATTTTGATCCATAAATATTTTATTAAATTCACCCAATTGTCTAATTGCCAAATTCACCAAATAAAGAACCGAAGGTCAATTAATATAGTTTGAGATTAAGGAATTTAAAATTTTATTAGGTGAATTAGAAATTAGGTGAATTAGAAATTTTAAAGCTCTGCTTCAAGATCTTCCTCAAGCGCCTCTTTCGGCCTGAATCCGACAAAATCTTTCACCACTTTTCCACCTTTAAAAAGCTTCATGTTGGGTATGCTCTGGATTTCGTACTGCATCGCCAATTGCTGGTGCGCTGGATTCTCAACGTCCAGTTTTGCAATTTTTATTCCAGTTAAACTTTCCGAAAGCTCGTCTAAAACTGGAGCCATCATCCGACATGGTCCGCACCATGGCGCCCAAAAATCCACCAGGACCGGGGTCTCTGATTTTAAAACTTCCTGCTCGAAAGTTTTGTCCGTCAACTCAACTACTTTGCTCATATTTTTATTTAAAACTTATTACGTTTTTAATATAACTCCTATTGTCATTCCGGATTTAATCCGGAATCTAAAGCCTTGCGATAATCACTAGCTTTTATTAGATCCTGAATCCCTGGCCATAGCCACGGGCGAGGCAAGTTCAGGATGACAATCGCTTATTTCATTTTAAAAAGCGTCTCTAAATACTTCTCGTCAATCTCTTTTTTCCCTTTCCTTTTGCAGATAAAATCATCCTTCAATAATTCAATCCCGAGCATCGCGATCGCTTGCCGAATCGCAGTAACTTGCTGGATGACATCGATGCATTCACGCTCCTCCTCAACCATCCTCCGGATGCCCTTCAATTGCCCCTCGATCCTTGAAATTCTTTTTATCACTTTCTCATGCGCTTCTTTTTTATTTGTTATTTTTTTGACCATATTTCAAAATTAAAAATTCGAAGTTTAAAATTACCTGTCATACTCCCCCCTAGTATACAGTGCTTTATTTTGTATGTCAATACTTTTACAAACGTAGAGACGAGGCACTGCCTCGTCTCTAC
>DQBY01000034.1 GCA_003534085.1 Candidatus Moraniibacteriota bacterium
CTCTGGTACGCAAAGCGGAGAGATTTTTAGAATTCGCAATGCCGGAGTGCCCAGTTTACGCGGAGGCAATAGGGGTCATCATTTGGTAAAAATAAGAGTGGTTGTGCCTAAAAATGTCAGTCGTCGAGAAAAAGAATTGATTATGGAATTGAAAAATTTGGAAAAGTAAGCAAAGGAGTTTATAAGGTTCATAAGGTTAAATAGGTTAAATCCACTGGGGTGATATGGGGCAATTTAACGGGGTCAATAAAGTTTATGAAGTAAGATTTTAGTCATCAGTCAAAAGTCATCAGTTAATAAAGCGCTAACAGATAATGAATTAGAATAGAGTTTTTAAAGTTCATAAAGTTTATAAAGTATTAAAGATGAATTATAAATTAAGAATTAAAAATTTAAAATTGAATCAAAATTTGAAATTCTAAATTTAAAATTGTTTATGTTCCATGCTGTGTGCTCCATGTTTTATGCTGAGTATTGTGACTGATTACAGATGACCGACGACTTATTTCTGCGTTTTAAAGCTAATATGTTAATGTGTTAATATGCCAGTATGTTTTGGAAAAAGAAAAATAAAAACATCGGTTCAATCGGTGAGGAATTGGCAGGGCAATATCTTAAGAAAAAAGGTTTTAAACTAATCGAATTTAATTATGAAAATAAGCTAGGCAGAAGACTGGGAGAAATTGACATAGTTGCCGAAAAAAATGACGAGCTTGTTTTTGTAGAAGTCAAGACGAGGTTGGTCAGAAAGGGAAGCGTTGTTTTTCCTGAAGAAAATATCACTCGAGATAAGCTTCATAAATTGCAAAAAATCGCTCGGGACTATATTAGGGAAAATGATTTTTGGAATAAATCTTATCATTTTGACGCAGTGAGCGTTTTATTGTCTGAAGAAAATAATAAAGTTTTGGAAATAAGACACTTAGAAAGTATCTTTTATTGATTTTTGAGAAAAACAAAAAACATCTCCTCGAAAGGAGATGTTTTTAAAAGTTTCTAATTTTACTTAGAATTTTTATCCTCTGAAACCACCGCGGTCTTCTCTTGGTTGCATCGGACGAGCTTCGTTAACTGTCAATTTTCTTTCCTCAAACTCTTGGCCATTAAACATTTCAATAGCTTTTTGAGCTTCATCATCACTTGACATTTCAACGAATCCAAAACCTTTACTTCTCCCGGTAGCTTTGTCATTGATAATAATCGCTGACTCAACTGTTCCGGCTTGTGAGAAAAGTTGGTTCAAATCTCCATCTTTCAATTTGTATGGAAGATTTCCAACATATAATTTCTTTGCCATATTTGCTTTTAATTATTTACAAATAATCGTAAATAATTAATTTTCTTAATTTAACTTTCTTGCTTCGACCGCGTACTAAACTTAACAATTAATAAACGAAAAAGATGCACGAACAAGTTAAGACTATTATAGCAGAACGGGGTAAGAATAGCAATAGGGCTGGTCCTTCTTCTGATTGATTTAAAACTTGCCGAATAGGGGGAGGATAAATTAAAAAAGTTAAAAGGAAATGATGATCTTTCATGAAAACTTACATCAGGTCAATCTTTATTTCCGGTATTATATTTTTTATATTTTCCAAAATGGAATTATCTAGTTTTAAGCTGTAGGCCGTTTGAATCTTGGTGTTGTTGATATTTAAAAAGACTTTGGTCTCTCCCAGATTGCAGGTGTCAAAAAGTTGAGACAGCCTGCCGATAACTGATTTATCGGCTTGAGGCGGCAAGGTGATGATAATTTTTACAGCCTCAATTTTTTTATCGGTTTTTAGATTTTTTTCTTGAGTGGCCAAGACTCTTTTGAAATCTTCCATCTCTTGATCATTAATCACTTTGGCGTCATCTACGATTAATTTGAATAAGCCGTCTTTATCGGAAAGTTTTCCGTCGGCTAGGATTATTTTTTCTTCTTGCCAAACAGCGCCGGTAGTTTCCAGAGCGTTAGGAAAAACCAAGAGTTCAATTCTGCCTTTCAGGTCTTCTATGGTCACAAAGGCCATATTTTGTTTTCTTTTGGTGATGATTTTTTGAACCTTGGTGATTACGCCACCTACTTTAATGTTCCTTCCTACCATGGAATTTGTCAGTGATGAGATAGGTGTAGTCATTTTTTCAAAAAAATCTTTATATTGAGAAATGGGATGATCGGATACATACAATCCTAATAATTCTTTTTCCCAATGCAATCTCTGATTTTTTGAGGCTGGAAAAGATTTGGCCAGTTCAACGGTCGGAGTTTCTATCTGGATGGTACCGAAAAGACTGTTTTGATTGGAGCTGTTCATTTTTTGAATATTTTTGGAAAAATTTAAAATGACTTCTATATTTTCAATGATCTGATTGCGTTCTCCAAGATCATCCAATGCTCCGACCTTAGCCAAAGCTTCAATAGATTTTTTATTTAGATCTTTGCTGACAACTCTTTCCAAAAAATCAGCCAAAGATTTATATTTTCCATTTCTTTTCCTTTCCGCTACGATTTCATCGGCTACCGAGTGGCCGACATTTTTGATAGCTTTTAATCCGAAGCGGATATTTATCTGACCATTTTCATTTTTTATGACTGCAAATTCCCCGAAGCTTTCATTGACATTGGGGGGCAATACTGAAATGCCGATATCTTTAGCCTCTTCTACTTCAATGGCGATTCTTTCGATATTGCCCTGGTCGGAAGTCATCAAAGCGGCCATAAACTCAGCCGGATAATGCGCTTTAAGATAGGCGGTCTGATAGCCGATTAGGGCGTAACAGGCGGCATGACTGCGATTAAATCCGTAGCCGGCAAAAGGTTCGATGAAAGCGAAAATTCTTTCCGCATCTTTTTTGTTGACCCCGTTTTTTACCGCTCCATCGATAAATTTGATCTTTTCTTTTTGAATCAGTTCCGGAATTTTTTTGCCCATCGCTTTACGAAGCATGTCCGCTCCACCCAGTGAATATCCGGCTAGCGCTTGAGCCATCTGCATGACTTGCTCTTGATAAACCGCCACCCCGTAAGTTTTACTAAGGATAGGTTCAAGTTTCGGATGGATGTATTCGATTCTTTTTCGGCCGTGCTTACGATCGATAAAATCGGGAATCCAATCCATCGGACCGGGACGGTAAAGAGCTACCATGGCAATAACATCTTCTAGATTATTGGGCTTAAGTTGCTTGAGGTATCTTTTCATTCCCGAAGATTCAAGTTGAAAGACGCCTGTGGTGCGAGCTTCTTGAAGAAGCTTGTAGGCCATTTCGTCATCAAGAGGAATTTTATCAATTTCAATCTTTGCTCCTTGGGTTTTAGCAATGATGTTGATAGCATTTTGAATGATGGTCAAGTTTTTAAGTCCCAAAAAATCCATTTTGAGAAGGCCGATTTTTTCCACATAACTGCTTTTAGTGGAAGAGGAATATTGTGTTACTACCCCGTCATCTTTTCCGGTTATTTTTTGGAGAGGGGAATAATTAGTGACCGGTTCTTTGGTAATTACCACTCCGCAAGCATGCATAGAAGCATGTCGGCATACTCCTTCCAAATTTTTGGCGCTATCGATCAATTTTTTGGCGTCTTTGTCTGAATTGTAGAAGTTGCTAAATTCGGGCACATCTTCCAGGGCCTCCTTGATGGTAGAAAACATTGGAATCATCTTGGCGGTTTTATCGAAATAATCGTAAGGGTAATCCAAGGCTCGACCGGCATCGCGGATAGCGGCACGAGCAGCCATGGTTCCGAAAGTGATGATTTGAGCGACATGATCATCGCCGTATTTTTTGCGGACATAATCTAGAACTTCATCTCTTCTGTCGTCGGCAAAATCCATATCCACATCCGGCATAGAAACTCTTTCGGGGTTCAAAAATCTTTCAAAAAGCAAATCGTATTTTATTGGGTCAATATTGGTGATTCCGATGAGATATGATACTAAGCTTCCGGCAGCTGATCCGCGGCCGGGACCGACGACAATACCTTGGGATCTCGCCCAATTGACGAAATCCTGGACGATTAAAAAGTATGAAGCGTAGCCGGTCTTTTGGATGATGTCCAGTTCGTATTCCATGCGGTCAATCATTGTTTGGGTTATTGTTTCATTAGGAACCCCATTAAATACGCCAGGGGCGTCTCCGCCTCGGAGATTTAACGGGGTAAATCTTTTTTTCAACCCCTCTTCGCAAAGATGCCGCAAGTATGTTTCAGAAGTGAATCCTTCCGGAACGTCGAAATGCGGAAGCTGGGTTTCACCCAGCGTGATTTCCAGTTCGCATTTATCGACGATGTCCTGAGTATTCGAAAGAGCTTCGGGAAGATCCGGAAAATGAGCGGACATTTCTTCCGGACTTTTAAGATATAATTCGAAATCCATCAGATTCATGCGGTCCTTTTCGTCGACTTTTTTGTTCGTCTGGATACAAAGAAGAATATCTTGGATTTCATCATCTTCTTTTTTCACGTAATGGATGTCATTTGTAGCCACAAGAGGAATCCCTAATTTTTTGGAAATTTGGATCAGCGCTTTGTTAGCCACCGCTTGATTTGGAAATTTCGGATGATGCTGTATTTCCAGATAAAAATTGCCCTTGCCGAAAATATCCAGATATTCCAAGGCTAGCCTTTCGGCTTTTTCCATATCTCCGCTGACCGCAGCGGAAGGGACTTCGCCTTCCGCGCAGGCGGAAAGTCCGATAAGTCCTTCAGAATGTTCCCGCAAAACTTTCCTGTCGATCCTTGGCTTGTAATAAAATCCTTCCAGGTGGGCGATAGAAATAAGCTTCATCAGATTTTTGTAGCCCTTTTCATTCTTAGCGAGCAAGATCAGATGATGCCTTTTCCTGTCCTCGCTCGAAGGATTTTTGCTGTGAAGGTCGTTCGGGGTGACATACATTTCGCATCCGATGATCGGTTTGATGCCTCTCTCTTTCGCTTTGATGTAAAATTCGATCGCGCCGTAAAGAACGCCATGATCCGTGATAGCGAGAGAATCCATCCCCAGTTCTTTGGCGCGGTCAAGAATATCGTCGATCTTGGCCAGACCGTCTAACAAGGAGTAGTGGGTATGGACGTGGAGGTGGGTGAATTTTGGGGGAGTGTTTTCGGACATAAGGTGTTTACAATTTTATAATTTTTAATTTTGTAATTTTTAAATAAATCATAATTTCTAAATTTTTAAACATTTAAGCATTAAAAATTATTTAAAAATTAAAAATTGGAAATTAAAAATTTGGGAAATAAAAAAACCGGCTAATCAAAATAAATAATCCAGTTTTTTGAAAATTCATCATATTTTTTTATTATCCCCGCTCCCTGGTTGCCCGATGGGTTTTGCAAGATAAATTTACTGTAATCTGATTATACCTGGTTTTGAAAAAAAGAAAAGTAGAGTATAATGATGCAATGATAAAATCTACATTTGATCTGGAACACAAGCTGGCCGGCGAAGGCTATCGATTCATAATCGGCATCGATGAAGCCGGGCGCGGTCCGCTGGCCGGACCTGTCGTCGCGGGCGCGGTAATAGTGAAGACATTTGATGTCCCCAATGGACATCAAATGTCCAGAGAGATGGAACTGATTCGGGATTCGAAAAAATTAAGCGGAAAGCAAAGGGAGGCTGTTTATGATTTTATTTGTGAAAATTTTCATGTCGGGATCGGGATTTGCGATCACAAGACGATCGACCGGATAAATATTTTAGAGGCTACTTATCTTGCAGCTAAAAAAGCAGTTTCCAACTTGTGTTTGAAAATAGACCAAGATACAAGAGACAATGACCAAACAAATTATAATTTACAAATTACAAATTCCAAACAAATCTCAAAGAATAAAATTCAAAATTCAAAAAGCATAATTTTGTTTGACGGAAATAAAAATATACCCAATTTAAGCATAGAGCAAAAAGCAATTATAAATGGAGACTCAGTCGTAAAATCAATTTCTGCCGCATCAATAATCGCGAAAGTCACCCGGGACAGAATAATGTTGGAAATGCATGAGAAATATCCGAATTACAAATTCGATGAGCATAAGGGATACGGAACCGGGCTGCATATGAAATTGCTCCAAGAACACGGACCTTGCGAAATTCACAGGCGAAGTTTCGCGCCAGTGCGAAAGCTTGCCCAGCACTAACTTTTTGCTGGCGTCAGGCACGCATATTTTTTAAAGCCATGGTGGAGATAATCTGATAATATGAATATGAAACAAAGTTAGTGCTGGACTTGCCAAAAGAGCTCTTTGATGATAATATCAATTTATTAATAAATTATTCAATTCAAGATTGGATTTCATGAAGCAATTAGCATCTTGGCTTTGAAATTTGAGTTTTGATCTATTTTTATGTCAGTACAAAAGCAAAAACACACCAAGGGAAGAAGGGATAGGGCAAGGAAAATGCTCGCTCTGAAAAAAAAGAGCGTTGTTAAATGCTCACACTGCGGAGCTATGATTTCTGCTCATTTGGCATGTTCAAAGTGCGGATTTTACAAAGGCAAAGAAGTTGTCGACACGATGAAAAAAGTTAATAAAAAAGCCAAGAAAAAATAAATGGCCCCAGCACTAATTCCGAACAAAGCTATCTTTTAGCATGGATGCTTGTTCGCGGATTCGCCTTCGGCTAAGTTTAAATTTAAAAATAAGATTAATTTGAGAATTAGTGCGGGACACATTTTTGTAGCTTCTCGCACAGCTCGAAGACAAAAATGGCAAACAGGCATCTTTCACGTTCAATAGCGATGCAATCCCTGTATGAATGGGATTTCAACGGAAGGCAGAACGGCATTGATGAGTTGATCAAGAAGAATATCAAAGAGTTCGGTCCGGGAATGGATGACNNTCTTTTGTTTTTGCTTTGGCAAAAGGAGTGATTGATAATCAGGCGAAGATCGACCCAATCATCGAAAAGTGCGCTCCGGAATGGCCATTGGAGCAGGTGACTGTTGTGGATCGCAATATCCTACGCCTTGGAATTTATGAGCTTTTGTTCGGTAATTATGAAGAAGTGCCTCCAAAGGTAGCCATCAATGAGTCGATCGAGCTGGCCAAATCTTTCGGCGGGGAATCTTCCGGAAGATTCGTAAACGGAGTCTTGGGAACCATCTATCGCGAACTTGGAGAACCGATGAAAGATGATGAATCGAAGAAGCATAAGAAGAATAAGGAAGAGGAAGATAAGGAAGGAGATAAAGAAGAGGAGAAATAATTTTTAAAAAATCCAAAATCCAAAGCATCAAATTCTAAATAAATCACAAAGTTCAAAACCCAAACTATTTAAAAAATTTGAATTTTGAATTTATTTCGGATTTGTAATTTTGAAATTTGGATTTCAAAATTTGTGGTTGAAAAACTGGCCGAAAAAATTGGAGTCAAATTCAATAACATAGAACTTCTTCAGCAAGCTTTGACGCACCGTTCATATTTGAACGAGCATCGCGATTACAAGCTTGACCATAATGAGCGTCTCGAATTTTTGGGGGATGCCGTTTTGGAACTGGTAGTGACCGAATATCTTTATGAAAATTTTCCCAATCCGGAAGGAGAATTGACCAATTGGAGAGCGGCTTTGGTGAACGGAGAAATGCTGGCCAAGATTTCCAAAAGGATCGGCGTGGAAGAATATCTCCTGATGAGCCGAGGCGAAACGAAGGATACCGGAAAGGCCAGACAATATCTTCTGGCCAATGCCTTTGAATCCATCACCGGCGCGATTTATCTTGATCAGAAAGAAAAAGGATACGAAGCGGCGAAAAAATTCATAATGAAAAATGTCGTCGTCGAACTTCCGAACATCATTGAGAATAAACTGTATATGGATCCCAAGAGCAGATTCCAGGAGGTCGCGCAGGAAAAAGCGGGAATCACTCCTTCCTACCGAGTTCTGGAAGAAGCTGGTCCTGACCATGACAAGAAATTCATCGTGGGAATATATCTGGCAGACGAACTGATCGCCAAGGGCGAAGGATCATCAAAACAAGAAGCTCAAAGAAATTCAGCGGCTGCGGCTTTGGACGTGAAGGGCTGGTGAAGCGGGTGTACCCCCAGCACTAACCTTAAACTGGCTTTCAGCCCAAGCTCCAAAGAAGCTCGTTCAAAGTTGGGTGTGGATAACTTCATTTTGAAATTTTTTTTCGCAATGATATAATTCGGGCATGAAACAAGATTTTCGAAATATTGTTGGAAGGAGGTTTTTTTAAGGGACGCATTGCGCGTCTTTTTTTGTTCTTACTACACAAATTTTTCATGAAAAGGAGGTGTATTTTCATCAGACCCGGAAGGAGAGCTTATGTGAATCTACATCATTTTCGCTGCCATCACCACAACGGAGGAAGAAGGGGAATGGGAAAACGTATTGTATGACTCAGGGCATTCCTGAGCAAAATATACGTAAACCATTTCCTTGCATGCAATCCATGCTAAGGAGGTGTCATATGAAAAAACCAAATGAATTTCATGTGAAAGGGGGTGATCCGGCCACCGCTCTGTGATAACGACAGGGCGCCCAATGATCTACCTTGTCACTCGATTAACGCGAGTGCGACGGGAGCGGAAAGCTGGTCTTTCTTGGAAAAGAAAGCCGAATATCTTCTGTTTTGCGGAAGGTATCCACTGGCTTTCATCGCAAACGAGGGCTTATCCCCCTTGATAAAAAAGGACAGGTACTGCCTATGATATAAGGGGCTGAGGATTTATCCTTGGCCCTCTTTTATTTCCGAAAAAGAAAAAATATAGTACAATGATCATATAACATGAAACACGAAACATGTAACAGAAAATGTTGCATGCTATATGTTTTATATTGCAGAAATGTTTTTAAAAAAACTGGAGATTCAAGGATTCAAATCTTTCGCCAACAAAACTACGTTGGATTTTTCGTCTACCCGAAATGCTTCGCGTATCGATGCAGACGGGCATTCTCAAAATGGAGTGAAAGGCATAACTGCGGTTGTCGGGCCGAACGGTTCAGGAAAATCCAATATTGCCGATTCCATCCGCTGGATCATGGGCGAGCAATCGATGAAAAATTTGCGCGGGAAAAAGTCGGAAGACATCATTTTTGCCGGTTCCGGAAAAAAAGCCAGACTGGGCAGCGCGCATGCTACTTTGTTTTTTGATAATTCAGATAAAAAAATTCCCTTGGAGTTTGATGAAGTTTCCATCAGCAGGAAAATTTTCCGAAGCGGGGAGGGGGAATATAGCATCAATGGTTCAAGAGTTAGATTGCAGGATGTCGTCGACATTCTGGCGAAGGCGGGAATCGGGAAAGAAAGTTATTCCATCATCAATCAGGGTATGGCGGATGCTGTCCTTAACGCCGCTCCGATCGAAAGAAGAGCGATCATTGAAGAAGCTGCCGGAGTGAAGCAGTTCCAGATCAAAAAAGAAAGATCGCTTCGCAAGTTGGAATCTACTCGGGATAACCTGGACAAAGCTAGGAGCTTGGCGGAAGAAATCAAGCCTCATCTGAAAATGTTGAAAAGACAGGCCGAGAAAGCTTCTCAAGGCGAAGGCGTCCATAAAGAGCTCAAAGAAAAACAGACAAAACTTTTCACATATTTGTGGAATAATTTTCAGCAAGAGAAATCAAAACTGAACGAGGCCAAAGAGGAGATGGGTCGAACTATGATGAATGTCCAACGAGACGTGGACAAATTGACGGACGAAATCAATAGGGAATCAAAAGTTGAAACAAATAACAACAATCTGTTTGAATTGGAAAAGAAAAGGAATGAATTGCGCGGAAAGCTCAACCAATTGGAAAGAGATTTGATCGTGACGGAAGGCAGGATTGAGATTGAAAAAGAAAAGCAAAAGAACATCGAGATAATCGAAGAGATCCGGACCAAAAGCATTCCGGTGGATCTTCATTATGTCCGGGCGGGAATCGAGGAGATCAGGAGGGATCAGGAGATTTTGATCAAGAAAATCGAAAGCGCTGAAAGGATCGAGGATCTTCAGGACATAAAAGAATTTGCGCGATCGATCCAGCAACGCCTTTTTGATCTGAAAGCTGACATCGAAAAAGGAAAGAAAGAGGAAGCCGTAGAGGCGCCTCGATGGGGCGACTCCGTGGAAAACCCGAAAGTGGAAGCGAGGATCGATTCCAAGGCGATAACCGATCTTTTGGCAAGATCCGTCCAGCTCAGAGAAGAAATAAAACAGCTGGAAGAGTCGCTCAGAAAAATCGAGCTGGAAATTTCCGAGGAAATCAAAGCTGACCGTGGAAGAAGACAGAAATTTTTCGAAGTGGAAAGAAACTTGCGCCAAAAGCAGGATGAGCTCGGCAAATTAAAAGATCATTTCAGCGAATCAAAAATTGCTTTGGCAAGAGTGGAGGTCCATGAAGAAGATCTGAAAGCGGAAGTTTTGCAGGAGTTGAAAATGAGTCCTGAGCTTTTGAGCGCTGAATCTGATCAAGTGGATAAGCTTTCTCTGGAAAGAGATATCGCTCGTTTGAGAGTGCAGATGGAGCAGATCGGCGGAATCGATCCTTTGGTCATTGAGGAATATGAAGAAACCAACAAGCGTTTTGAATTCCTGACCAAGGAGTCTGCTGATTTGGAAAACGCCATCCTGTCATTGAAGGAAATAGTCAAAGAGATGGATCAAAAGATCAATGAAGTTTTTGTGACAACTTTCGAAGAAATTGATAAAGAATTCACAAAATATTTCCGAATAATTTTCGGCGGAGGAAATGCCAGTTTGAAGAAAGTTGAAGTGAGAAAACGGTCATACAGGAAAGATATGGAAGAAATTGATCTGGAAGGCGATATCGATGGAAAATCCTCCTTCGCTGAAGCTACGGCGGATGAAAAAGAGAAATCGGAGACAGGGATCGATATTTTTGCCTGCCCGCCGGGGAAAAAGATCAGCAATCTCTCCATGCTTTCCGGAGGAGAAAGATCGCTCACTTCTTTGGCGCTTCTTTTTGCGATTATTTCCCACAACCCGCCTCCATTCGCGGTTCTTGATGAAGTTGAGGCGGCGCTCGACGAAGCTAATTCCAGAAGATTCGGAAGGATCATTCAGGAGCTTTCGAACAATACGCAGTTTGTCATCATTACGCATAACCGCGAAACGATGCGCCAAGCCTCGATGATGTACGGCGTAACAATGGGCGATGATGGAATTTCAAAACTGCTTTCAGTCAAGCTTGATCAGGTGGGACAGGGAGGGAAGATTTTGCAGTAAGCCAAGATTGTAAAGTGCCCTACATTCTAGCCTGAACTGCAAT
>DQBY01000035.1 GCA_003534085.1 Candidatus Moraniibacteriota bacterium
AAAGATCCGTAATGAAAATTTTGAATTTTGCGGCGTCTGCCGGCAGATAAGAATTTTGGATTTTGGATTTGTTTGGGATTTGAGATTTGAGATTTGGGATTTCCAAATCAACCATTCCATCTTTTTTTATCCGATGCATCAACAACAAAAATATTACCAAGAATCCGACCAGATACATCAACGAGTACCATCTCAAAGAAAAAAATCCGATCTGAAAAATATCGGGATTGATCCGACTTTGAACATTCTGATAAAAATCCAGAAGGTTTTCCATATTTCTATTATACCCGAAATCAAAACAATCCCGAATTAATCGGGATTGTTCGTTTTTCAAGAATTGTTTACCTCCGATAGATCCGCAAACTGTTGGCCACCACCGAAACGGAACTCATCGCCATGGCCGCGGCGGCAATCACCGGATTCAAGAGTCCGACCACCGCCAACGGAATGGCGACTACGTTATATATGAAAGCCCAGAAAAGATTCTGCTTGATCGTCCTGAAGGTGATCTTCGAGAGCTGGATAGCTCTGACAACTTTCTCCAGGTTGTTCTGCATCAAGATGATCTGTCCGGCCTCTTTGGCAATGTCCGTCGCGCTGCCCATCGCAATCCCAAGGTCGGCCTGCACCAGACTCGGAGCGTCGTTGATCCCGTCTCCGACAAAAACGACCTTCTCGCCCTCTTCCTGCAGCCTTTTGATCTCATCTGATTTTTCAGAAGGCAAAACCTCGGCCAAGACCTTATCAATTTCCAGTTCTTTGGCGATGAATTCAGCCGTGTTTTTGTTATCACCGGTTATCATAGCAACCTTGAGTCCCATTAACTTGAGATCAGCAATTATCTTTTTCGATTCGTCCCGAACTTCATCAGCAACAATGAGAACTCCGACGACTTTTCCACCGTGACCAATAAAAAGACGTGTTCCCACTCCAAGAGTTTCGTCTTCCAGCGTCTTATCCGCCCAAGAGGTATCCAAAGAATTTTCAGCCAACAATTTCTTGTTGCCCATCAAAACATCCGTCTTGTGTGTCGCGCATACCGCAGAAAGTCCATGACCTTTTATCTCTTTGAAATTTTCAAAATCCGCCAGCTGGATATTTTTTTGGATGGATTTTTCATGTACAGCCTTGGAAAGAGGATGCTCCGAATTCTTCGCGAGCGATGCCGCGATTTTCAAGATCTTGTCTTCTTCAAAAGAATATTCCGGATTGGAAACAATTTTGTGCACTTCCGGAGCGCCCTTGGTCAAAGTGCCCGTCTTGTCAAAAACTACCATGGAAATATTTTTCGCCCTCTCGAAACTGTCGCCCGTCTTGAAAAGAATTCCGTTCTTCGCGCCCTTTCCCGTCCCGACCATGATGGCCGTCGGAGTCGCCAAGCCCAAAGCGCAAGGGCAAGCGATGACCAGAACCGCCACTGAATTGATCAGAGCGATGGAAATTTCTCCAGTCAGAAAATACCACACGGCAAACGTAGCCACAGCTACAGCAATGATAATCGGCACGAAAATTCCGGAAATTCGATCCACTAACTTCTGGATCGGCGCTTTGGAGCCCTGCGCTTCTTCCACCGTTTTTATGATCTGCGACAAGACTGTCCCCTCTCCGGTCTGAGTGACTCTTATTTTAATGATGCCATCCTCGTTGATAGTCGCACCGAAAACCTGCGCTCCTATTTTTTTCTCGACCGGCATCGATTCGCCCGTCAGCATGGATTCATCGACATTTGATTCGCCCTCAATCACCTCTCCGTCCAAAGGAATTTTTTCGCTCGGCCTCACAATCATGATGTCTCCGACCTTTACCTGATCCACATCGATTTCCTTTTCTTCTCCATTTTCCAAAATTCTGGCCTTCTTGGCGCCAAGCTCCATCAATTTCCTCATCGCCTCGCCCGCTTTGCCGGTCGTTTTGGCTTCAAAATACTTGCCCAAGAAAACAAACCCGATCACCACTATCGTAACGTCGTAATAAAAATCTTCGCGAAGACCCAGGGTCCGGGCCGCCTGGGAGAAAAGCAGGATAAAGGAAGAATAAAAATACGCCACAAAGGTTCCCAGTCCGATCAACGTGTCCATATTCGCTCTTCCGGTCACAAAAAATCTTCCGGCCGCTTTGACAAATCCGGAACCGACCCAAAAAAGGACGGCGGAAGCAAAGATGAAACTTATCGTATTGAAAAGTTCCATGGGCAGGAAAAAATTAGGCACCCAGGAAATCAACGGTCCGAAAATTTTGTCCATGAGCGGATTCGGGATGCTTTCCCGGTATCGGCTTGCCACTTCCCACAACATGAGGAAAAAGAAAATTATAGTCACCGGCAATGAGAAGTGCAGTTTCGTCCTTTGCTTTTCAAATTCGGCGTCCTCCATCATCTTGTGATGGTCGTGCATCCCTCCTTTTTCTTCGGACTTTTCTTTCTCTATTTCAATTTCATAACCGGTTTTTGCAACCTCTTCGCGTATTTTTTCAACATTCACCTGACCCTCGTCATAATCGACATACGCTTTCTTGGTGGCGTAGTTGACCGAAGCGCTCTTCACTCCGGGAAGCTTGGAAACCGCTTTTTCAATGCTGGCCGCGCAGCTCGCGCAATGCATGCCACGCACTTTCGCGTTTAATTTTTTAGATTTATCGTTATCCATATTTTTTGAAGCTTATTTTATTTAACTGCGTACCAACCTTCTCTCCACTCTTCGAGCTGCATCATGTTTTCCGAAAGAAGATTATCGACGGCGAAAGCTGTTTCCAATATTTTCTTATCGGAAGATTTTATCATCGCCTCTCTTGAAGAATCTATCGCTTCCATATGATGGATGATCATGGCGTTCAAAAAACGAAGGTCGAATCTCTCGTCCGCTCCGGCCAGATCGACTTTGTTGAAATTTTTCACTTTCCTCGTGTCCCCATACATTTCTTTTTTGAACGCGTATAACTCTTCGATGCCATTAGTGTCAAGCTCGATCACAACATCGGCAAGACCCTGAAGCTCCGGGCGCTGGCTCTCTTTTTTCACCTGTTCGAGCATATAGATGGCGCTCAGATGATGAGCGATCATTCCGTTGATATACCGCAGGTTCAGATATTTGTCCGTAGCTCCAAGTCCGTTTTTGTGGTCCGCATTGATTCCATAGGCGGAATATTCGGGAGTAAAGACATAGCCGAAGCCTGTTCCCAGGACAAAAGCTATCGCGATCAGAGAAATGGATAAAATTTTTGGCATATTTTTTGATTTTGATAATTGAACGAATTAATTTCGCTCAACTTCAATTAATTTAAATAAAATTCTTTTATTTGACAAGATAACTAATTTTATAATTTTTAATTTTGTAATTTTATAAATAAATGTTAATTTCTAAATTTTTAAACATTCAGCATTTATAAATTATTTAAAAATTAAAAATTGGAAATTAAAAATTTAGATACTTTTTTATTCCGCCTGATTTTCCCTAGCTTCCATTTTCAATTTCTACTCCACTATAAATTTTCCACGTACCATCCCCATCCAACAGCTGAATGGTATCTCCCCGGCCTTGGTCGGCGTGAATTCCACGATATTGTCGCCCTTGCTGATATTCTTTGAAATTTTCAAACTTGGAATGATTATTCTGTTAGTACAACTTGAGACCTGGTCGCCCTTGATCACCCAGCGGACCGGAACGCCTTTTTTGACCCGCAAAGTATTCGGAGAAAAACCGGAGTTGGTCACGCGCATTTCAACTGTCTGGAATTCACCCTTGATCTGATTTTGATTTCCTTGGTCGCCACTGTTGTCCGTGACAGAATCAGATCCTTTGAGCGCCAGACCTGATTGCAAAGTATAGATGGCAAAGAAAATTATCAGGAACCCGGCCACTCTTTGGAACACGACCATTTTCCTGTTTCTAGTCCAAGAAGCCGTCACCCCGACAAGCAAAAGCACCGGCAAAGTTCCCAGAGCGAAAAGAAGCAAACTCAGACCCCCGACCAAGAAGCTTCCGGACGCCAGCGCGAAAATTTGCATGCTTTGCGTGAACCCGCACGGAAGGAAAAAGCTGAGTCCTCCCAAAAGAAGCGGCGCGGCTTTATGTTCTGATTTCTTCAAACTGTCCCATTTTTTCGTCAGTCCTCCCGGCATGCGGACTCCCAAATTGGAAATGGAAGGCAAAAGACCCAAAATGTTCAATCCGAGCCAGGCCATGACAATTGCGATCAAGATTGGAAAAGTCGAGATGAAATTTCCGCTGATGTTTATTTCTCCGCCGATCAACCCGAGCAATCCTCCGAGAACGAAAAACGTGATTATCCTTCCGGCGTGAAACATAAGATTCGGTTTGACTGCGCTTTCATAAAAATTTCCGGTGGCTTTATATTTTTCTCCAAAAGCGATGACGACCGCTCCGACGACTGCCAGACAAGAAGAAACCGAAGCGACCAATCCGATCAGAAAGGCGACCCCTAAAGTTATTTCCGAACTTCCCCCATCGATACTGTTTATGATTCCTGAATTTTGAAAAATTCGAAATAAGAAAAGCAGAACCGCAACGATCAAAACAGCTTTGATCCAGTCAGACCAGCTCGAGGCACTTAGAGCCCCCTTGGGCTCTAAGTGCCCAAGGCTGTCCGGATCATTTTCACTCGCATCGTAACCGTATTTCTTGGCTATCTTTTTTATTTCCGAAAAATCCGGTTCAATTCCGTCATAATCAAGTTCAGCCGTATTGGTCTTTCGGCTTACCCGCACATCTTTCACGCCCTTAATATCCCTGAATTCCCCATCCAAGAGCTTTTCACAGCTGACGCAATGCATGCCTTTGATATAGATTTGCTTAGTTTTCATATTATAGATTTGTCGTTCCGGACTTGATCCGGAATCTAATACGGTCTTTGTGAAACCATCAGTCCCTCATTAGATCCTGAAACAAGTTCAGGATGACAATTAAAAAAATTACTTACTTAGTTTATTAATTGTTAAAATCTCCTCAATCATCTCCTGCTTCCTTTTTTCATTCGCGCTTTTCATCACGTTGGCGAAACAGCTGTGCAGATGCCTTTCCATCAATTTATTATTAGCTGATTTCAAAAGCCCGATCACCGCCAGATTCTGCTGGAGGATATCGATGCAATATTCTTTCTCCTCGACCATCTTTATAACATTCGAAAGATGCGTCTGTGCCTTCTTCAACGCTATTATTATATCTTTA
>DQBY01000063.1 GCA_003534085.1 Candidatus Moraniibacteriota bacterium
CGTTAGATTCTAAAAACTAAGTAATTTTTTAATTTTTTAATGTCTAAGCCAGTCTTTAGTTATGATGGTTTAAAATTTAAAAATTAATATTTATTTATAAAATTAAAAATTCAAAAATTAAAAATTATAAAAAGCTTCCCTGTTCCAGGAAGCTTCTTGATATCGCGATTAAATTTATTTTATAATCTTATCTACAATGCCGTATCTCTTCGCTTCTTCCGCGCTCATGAAGTAATCTCTTTCGGCGTCTTTTTCGACTTTGGCCAACGCTTGCCCGGTATGCTTCGCCATGATCTCGTTCAATCTTTGCTTGATCCTGAGGATATGATTGGCATGGATCGCGATGTCAGTTGCCTGGCCTTGCGTCCCGCCCATCACCTGATGGATCATCACTTCTCCGTTCGGCAGGATGCTCCTTTTGCCCTTTGCTCCGGCCGTCAGGAGCAAGGTCGCGGCTGAAGCGGCCATCCCGATGCAGATCGTCGAAACGTCAGCTTTGACATATTGCATGGTGTCATAGATCGCCAGAGCCGAAGACACCTGGCCTCCGGGCGAGTTGATATAAAGCTTGATGTCCTCTTTGGAATTTTGCGATTCCAAAAAAAGCAGCTGGGCGATCACGCTGTTGGCAGTAACGTCATCGATCGGACCGGCCAGAAAAATTATCCGGTCTTTCAAGAGGCGGGAATAAATATCATAAGCCCGTTCTCCATGGCTGGTCTTTTCAATGACGGTCGGGATGAGGTATTGGTTACGAATATTATTAGTATTAGGCATATATTTAGATTAAAATTTTATAATCTTTAATTTTGTAATTTTTAAATAATTTCTAATTTCAAAATTTATAAACCATCTATATCAAAGGAGTTTAAAAATTAAAAATTTAGATTTATTTATAAAATTAAAAATTAAAAATTAAAAAATTAAAAATTTTTATAATCTTTCCAAAAATTCGAACACCCTCTCATTCTCCATATTTCCCTTAGTAAAATTATACAATCTTTCCATATCAATATTCTTTTCCATATTCTTCACGTTCTTGTAGTATTGCAGAGTTTTGTTCATCTCTTCTTCGATCTCTTTCGTGTCGATATTGATCTCTTCGAGTTTGGCGATTTCTTGAAGCGCCAGAGCGGACTTCACTCTTTTTTCCGCCTGCGGCTCCCAATCCTTTTCCAGCTCTTTCTTATCTTTTTTCAGCTGGGCGAGATAAGTATCGACAGTCATCCCCATCCCCTGCAACTGTTGGTCAAATTCATGAAGCATAGTATGAATTTCCTGACGCACGAGAACTTCCGGCAATTCCACTTTTGAATTTTCGATTATTTTTTCGATGTATTCGCTCCTTTGCTTATCTTTCATCTTCTGTTTGCTTTCCTCAGCCATCCCATCTTTCATATTTTTCTTTAGCGCTTCCAGAGTTTCGAATTTTCCGAGAGATTTCGCGAATTCATCATCGACTGCCGGAATCTGTCTTTCTTGGACCAGATTCACCTTCACCTTGAAAACCGCTTTTTGCCCGGCTCGCTCTTTCTTGTGATATTCTTTCGGAAATTCCAATTCAAATTCCTTCTCTTCTCCTTCTTTCATGCCGATCAGATTGTCTTCAAATCCGGGGATGAACACTCCTTTGCCGATCACCAGCGGATGATTCTTGCTTGTTCCTCCTTCGATCGGAACTCCGTTGACCGTAACCGCAAAATCAATCTCGACGCTGTCGTTGTTCTTCGCTTCTCGAGCAACCGTCACCAATTTGACCCGGCTGTTTGCCAGTTTTTCAAGCTCCAATAAAACTTCGTCCTCTGTCGGCTCGGATGATTTATCCTTGTTGGCCTCGTTGACTTTCTTGATGTCTTTTTTGTATGAATCTTTTATTTCAATCTTCGGCATGACGGCTACTCGCGCCACAAATTCCAGATCAAAGCCTTCTTCGATTTTTTCGATTTCAACTTCAGGGCTTCCGATGACTTCCAATTTTTCAGCCGTCACAAAATCGACATAGCTTTTCTGCACCGCTTTTTCAGCGGCAGCATTAAGAACCGGTCCTTTCCCGATTTTTTGTTCCACCATTTTTCTCGGAGCTTTTCCGGGGCGGAATCCTTCAAATTTTATCTCCTCTGAAACTTCAGCCGCCGCTTTGTCCAGATGCTTTTCCCAATCTTCTCGAGGCACCGTTATTTTTATCTCAATTCTTGATTTTGGCAGTTTCTTTATCATAATTATTTTTCCCTGTCATCCCGGACCCGCCCCTGCCAGCCTCGCCGAGTCTAGGCGGGGCGGAGATCCGGGATCTAAACGGAAGCTCGATTGCTCCACTGATCCCCTATTAGATTCCGGATCAAGTCCGGAATGACAATTAATTTTTATTTAGTTAATTCTTCAGTAAGAGGAGGAATGACCTGCTTCTTTCTGGAAACAACTCCCGGAAGAAAAATTATTTTGTCTTCAGCTTTTTGTCCGAACACTTTTTCCGCCAAGATTTGTTCCTCTTCTCCGACTACGTAGAGCTGGCTGTTCTGCTGAAGGATATCCGCAACCATAAAAAATATGTATTCCAGATCCTCTGCTTGTTTTTTGAAAGAAAGCGCCCCCATGATCTCATCCTTTTTTTCATTTACGCTTTCCGGATGGGTCGTTTCCCAGGTTCCGACTCCGACTTTGTGCGTTCCCATCTCAAAATTTTTGTAATCGAGAGTTATGATGTCGGAAAGTGAAATTCCTTCCAGGCTTGATTTCGCTTTGAACATTTCTGAGGCGAACTTTGCGATATCCAAGCTGGCAATCTTGTTTAGCTCCTCCAAGATTTTTCTATCATCATCGGTCGTTGTCGGAGAAGTCAGATTCAAAGTGTCCGACAATATTCCGGCTATCAGCAGCTTTGCATCGGTTTCAGAAACAGAAATATTTTTTTCCGCGAACATTTTGGCCAGAAGAGTTGAAGTGCTTCCGACCGGCTCTATTCTGCAAAAGATAGGCGCGTCAGATTTCAATGTAAGTTTGTGATGGTCAAGAACATAATCGACGCGAGTATAATCCGATCCATCTAGCATCTGATTTATATCATTGTGATCGACTAAGGCAACCTTGTCGCCTTCTCCCAAAGTTCCGGCCATTTCCGGCGCGGAAACCTCGAAAGTTTCCAGAATAAATTTCGTTTCATTGTTCAATTCTCCCGCGCTCCTTGCTTCAGCTTCGATATCAAAAGCTGATTTGAAATAATCTTTGGCGACGATAGCCGAAACTATCGAATCCGTATCCGGATTTTTATGTCCTATAACAATTAACTTGCTCACCTAAATTTCTAATTTTTAAATTTTGTAATTTTTAAATAATCTAAATGCTTAAATTTTTAAACATTAAAAATTAAAAAATTATTTACAAAATTAAAAATTATAAAATTAAAAATTAAAGTATTATTTTTCTTCTGGGGCTTCTTCCTTGCTTTCGCCATCATTTTCATCCGCTGCTTCGCCCGAAGCCTCAACCTCTTCTCCCGCCGCCTTTACTCCCAAAATATCTATCTTCCATCCGGTCAATTTGGCAGCCAAACGGACATTCTGACCTCTTTTTCCGATCGCCAAAGAAAGCTGATCATCCGGAACGGAAACAGTTGCTTCTTGCGTCGATTCATTTACATCAACTTTCAAAACTTTGGCCGGACTCAAAGCGGCCGCGATGAATTTCGCAATGCTTTCATTCCAGAGGATGATATCGATCTTTTCTCCTCCCAATTCATCGATCACGGCCTGGACGCGAGTTCCTTTCTGCCCGACGCAAGAACCGATCGGATCGATTCCTTCTTCGCTCGAAGCGACAGCGATCTTTGTCCGCTCTCCCGCTTCCCGGGCGATTCCTTTGATCTCAACAGTTCCCGCGAAAATTTCCGGCACTTCCAATTCGAACAATTTTTGGATCATCTGGGGATGCACGCGGCTCAAAGTTATGCCGGGGCCTTTTGATCCGGACTCAACTTTGGCGATGTATACCTTGACCCGTTGTCCGATGCGATAATTTTCTCTTTCAACTTGTTCGGAAGGGAACAAGACTCCGATTGATTTTCCAAGGTCGATGAAAACATTCCGTCCTTCGATCCTTTGCACGACTCCGCTGACAACTTCGCCTTCCTTGTCTTTGTATTCGTCAAACATAGAATCTCTTTCCGCTTCTCTGATCCTTTGGATTATGACTTGTTTTGCAGTTTGTGCCGCCACTCGTCCGTAATCCTGTTTTGATTCCAATTCGATCTCGATCACATCTCCGATTTTCGCGTCCTTCTTCATTTCCTTGGCTTCTTCCACAGTCAGATCTCTTTCCGGATTGAAACGGGCAAGTTTTTCCTCGTCCGCCGAAGCTTCAGCGTAGGAGGATTCGTCTTTTCCGCCTTCCATCTCTCTTTGAGCCGCCCTTTCCGCCAGCTCTTCCTCGGTCACGAATTCTCGCAAAGTTTCATCGACAACTTCTTTGACCAAGAAAAATTTGGTGTCTCCGCTCTTCTCATTGAAAACAGCCCTGATGTTCTGGCCTTTTTTCCCGTAATCCTTTTTATACGCCGCCGCCAGCGCCGCTTCGATAGTTTCAATGACTTTTTCTTTGGAAATTCCCTTTTCGTCGCAAAGAGCCGAGATGGCGCTTCCAAAATCTCCCAAATGGCTTTGAGTTTCGTCTGTCTTGCTTGTTTTTTTCTTTGGCATAAATTTGGATAAGCCTGATTGGTCCGATCGGTCCAATTCGTCCTATCATTTTAATGGCTTTTTAAAAAAAGAATCCGCTTCTCGCGGATCACTCTTGACTGTATTACATATAAAGTTTAGCAGATTTTCAAATTTTGTCAATCGTCATTAAATAAAGAGGTTGCGGTGAGCCGTTGGCTTCAAAAAAGCTTGGCTTTGAGGAATTGCGATTCGCCCATAGGCGAAAGAGCAAGGAGAAAAGCCGAGCTTTAGCTAACAATCCGAGGGGTTCAATGCTTCCTAAAAATCCCATCCTCATATTAACCTTCAAATCAGCCAAAATCCGCGCCATTATTGACTTCCTGTCCGTTTTGTGCTAAGATAATAGGTCATCTGAGATGATGGCAAGGTTCGTCAAACTCGAGCCTTCGGCTCGTTGAAAATTGAATATAACTGAAAATACACTGGAGGTGTAAAATGGCGGAAGAAAAGAAGGAACAAAGAAACTGGGGAAGCTTTTTGAAAAACAACTTGGCAGAAATGCTAGTTGTCGGAATGTTTATTCCTTTCGTGAAATCAATTTTCGAAAAATTTTCTGCACGGGCAGGCGACAAAGTCGAAAAACGACTTGAAAAAGCTCTCGGCATCGAAGTTGAGGAGACAGGTAAGGGAATCGGGGACGAAATAATCTATCTCGCAGCGCTCCAGAAAATAGATGATGCTGAGCAAGGCAAGGTAGAAGAATTCAAATCCGAGCTCAAAAAAGATGCCAATGCCGGAGCCAAAAAAGCAGAAGCTTTTGTTCTTTTTATTGCGAAGGGAGTAAAGGCCTTTGAAAAAGAACACAAAACTGTTTCAGGTGGCGGAAAAAATAACAAGGAGCCACGAACAGAGTATGTCCACAAGGATTTAACAGTAGGTTTTGAATGGTCAAGCAAATTTTTTAAGAGACTTCTTTCGAAACCCGACTACGCGAAGAAGCTTCGGTATCTTGAGGATGAAAACGTTTTCTCACTGATTCCGCTAGAGAAAACCACACCGCTCATAATCAAAAAGGCCTCTGAGGTTTTTGATGTAGCGCAAGAAAACGCGCAAACTAATCTCACTGACCTCGAAGGCGCAACAAAAAGCTGGGCAGACAAAATGAAAGAAAAATACGAAAAATCGAAAGGAGAAGGAAAATGATAATCTTTGTAATCATTATTGCCGTTGTTGTTGCTATTTTGGCAACAATATTTTCAACAAGGTTTTTCGGGATAGTTTCAAATGTCCTGAGAGGCCTCGGCTACGGGGCCGGAATCGCCTGGAATACATTCCGGCAAACAGTTACCTGGGAAAACATTCTTGCCGCACTGACTCCTGTCATGGGACTGTTTATCTTCTTTGGGATCGGATCGCTCGTTTTCCACGCACTTTTCTTTCTGTTTGCATGGGGTATAGGAATATACTTCAATGCTCCATGGGCCGGATTCTTCATCGGAATTCTGTTTCCGATCTGGGCAATCCTGAGAAGCATACGCTTCGGCGCCTTAAGAATCATCTACGGCATCATGAGTGTCGTTCTGATTCTTGCAGTCGCTCACCTTACAATTGGGATAATTTCTCCGGAATACAAGGAAAGTCTGGACAGATGGACGCAAAATAAAAAACTGGAGATGGCGAACTCTCTCAACAAAAGCTCTCTTCAATCCGAGCAGGAGTCTGGATTGTTTGCAAAAGTAAAAGAAAACGTAACCCTCCTCAATAAGGATAATATGCCTACCAGAGTTATCCAGAAAGGCGAGCTTGTCAGAGTGCTGAACCTTTCAGGGAAAAAAGCCGATGAGAAATCGGAGGGCATGATTGAAGTTATGTATCAGGATGAGTTTGGATATTATTCCGGCAAGCGAATCGGGCGGTTGCCTTCGAGAATTCTTGATTGGGATTGGAAGGAAACAAAAACAGCGGATATTCGCAACAATGCCCCTGCTCCGGCTTATAACCAAGCTCCCGCTCCATCCCCAGCGCCGGCGCCC
>DQBY01000046.1:0-5464 GCA_003534085.1 Candidatus Moraniibacteriota bacterium
GTAAACAACGCTAATTAATCTAACATTTTAAACATTAAAAATTTAGATTTATTTATAAAATTACAAAATTAAAAATTATAAAATTTAATCATTTTAGTTTTTTAAAGCTAGTCAATAATAATAGTATAGCACCCAAAACTATAAAAACATCGGCTAAATTAAACACTGGCCAATATTTCAGATCGATGAAATCGATGACGCAACCTAGATGCAGTCGGTCAATTATGTTTGAGATAGCGCCGGACAAAATTAAAACTAGACCTAAAAATTGAAAATTTGATAATTTGAAAATTGAAAATTTTTTGAAAATTGAAAATTGAAAATTGAAAATTTGGAGACAAAAAAATGAAAATATTAAGATCCAAATAATCCAAAATAATGCAGGATATAGATCGAATCCAAAAGCTATCCCTTCATTGCAAATATAAAATCCGCCCAAGTGACGGATCATATATTTGCTTATTTGATCTGTGGAAAGCAATAAAAAGGATATTGAAAAAGTAATAAAAAAACTTTTCTTTCTCTGCATTCGTAATTTCGCTTAATTCGTAAGTTCGTAATTATTTACATTTGACGCAAGTTTTTGCCGACGGATTGGCCTTCAGTCTTTCAATGTCGATTTCTTGGTTGCAGTTTGAGCAAGTTCCATAAGTTCCAGCCTCAATTTTTTTGAGAGCTTCAAGCACATCCTGCAATTTTTTTTCCAAAGTTATCTCTACCGGCAGATTGTCCGTATATTGCTCGACTTCTGTCGTGTTGTCTTCCATGTCTCGCCCGATATCCTCAAAAGTAGTTTCAAAATCGCCTTTTTCGTCAACCGGCTTGGCGATTCTGCCTAGATTTTCTTCAAGTTCGCTTTTTTCTTTCAATAAAGATTCTTTTAGTTCGGATAATGTATTTTGATCTAACGCCATACTTTTAAATTAATTTTTTATCTTGTTAATATTGTAGCAAATGCCGGCATCAATGTCTATTACAAGCTGATATTGGGGATGTGTTTTATTTTAGCTTTCCGGGTGTCATAGTCCAACCAAACGGAAACGGCATCAAAGCGGTAATTTCGATCTTCCCATCCTTTTTGGCGCAGATATGCCGAAGCTATCCTGGCAAGCTTCCTCAATTTGTGAAAAGTTATGTTTTCTTCCGGCAAAGTGTCTCCATACTTTGAAAATTCCCGAGTTTTTACCTCCACAAAAACTATTTCTTGGGCGCTTTTTTCTTCGGCGATGATGTCGATCTCTCCCAATCTTCGGCCGAAGTCATTTTTATAATTCATTTCCAGGATAGCGTATCCTTTTGATCGGAGGTAGTCAGCGGCAACTTGCTCGCCGGTTTCTCCGGTTGATTTTGTCATAGTCATTTTTTATGATTACCAAGTAATTATATATATAATTGCTATTAGTATATTCGTACAAAATTAGTAATTCGTAAAGAAAAACAAAAAACACCCTTCAAGGTGCATAAAATATGATTTCAAAAAGATATTGAAACCTAGGGTGCCGAATGTTTAAAGTCCGAAATTTTAATAACGACTTAACGACGACACCCAAGGTGTTCGTCATGTACTAACATACGACATTCGAACATTTTCGCTGGGTGAAGCAATTATGTTACTTGTGCATATGTATTTTATATACATGAATATGCTTAATTCTAACTTTTAAGCTTTTTACTCTTTACCGTTCTCTGGCACGAAGCCTTTGGTGTGGTTAGGAGTACTGCCTGCAGAAGCCTTTATGAAAGCTGCTTCAGGCAGTTCCTAACCGTTTTAAAGAACGAATTTTTTATTTATTTTTATTTTTGATAAAAAATTTTTATTTTTGTTTTGGTTCTCGTTGTTAGAAAACGAGTAGTTATGATTAATAATCATAACATTTGAACAGTAGAGAGGATTCAATCGCAAATAGGGGGAAATTGCGATTGAATCTCCTCTACCGGTCTTTTAGGTTAACTTTTTAACGTACTTATATGCTTATTATAGCAAAAAATCAGGCAACAGTCAAAGGGGAGCGGCTAAAAATATCTTTTTGCTAGGAATATCTGAAAAGGCGGGATAAAAAAATACTTTTTACATTTTCAATCTTTTTGGGATCCGAAATAAAGTAATTTTCTTTTTTTACGCAGTATTTGTAAGAAAAAACAAGTTATCCACAGCTTTTCCGGATCAATCGAGGCTTTCGCTCGGATCAACTGTGGCATCTGGCTGCGATTTTTCGTAGTCGATGATATTTTCTATGCCTGATTTTGTCGTGGAAATTATCAGTTTGGCAGTTTTTCCTTCCAAAATAGCATAATCAAGGGTCAGAACTTCGGCTGAAATGATATTAAAGTATCGTATTTTTGTATTTTTATAGATATTTGTCTCAAAAACAGGATTGCTCGGGGCGGAATACACGGCGTCCATGAAAATGGGAGAAAGCCAGACTATCAGATCCTTTTCGGCTGACAGCAGGGATGATTTAAGCGCGTTCACGGGTTTTGTTTCGATTGCAAGCCCCAAAATTGGTTTTTCTGAAACATTCTGTATGAAGATTGAAAAATCATCAGTAAGTTCCGCCATTATGCTTTGAGGCAGCGCCAAGTTGAAACTTCCGGCAAAATTCCTAAAAATTACCGGCTCGTTATTTTCATCTACGGGTATGAATTCCACAGGACCTTCGATGCCGCCTTCCTTTAGCAGGTTCGCATATTTCAGCAAGTCTGATTTGACGGAGTCTTGATCCGTGCCGCTAAGAGTCATGTAATTCGGCCGATCAGTCGAAAATTCCGGTTCCAAAACTATTTCTTGCCCCGGCTTTTCATTGATATTTCCTTCAACCCCGGATTCCTCCTCGCTTTCTTCAAAAACTACAGCTCCTTCTTTTTGGGAGGAACTTTTTGTCAGCCAATAATAATATCCTCCAGCAAAAAATACAGCCAAAAAAATGACAAAAAAGAGAAGAGAAGGTAATTTTTTGGAAGAACCATCCTTTTTGGAGCCGTTGTTTCCATTTTTCGACATTTCCAGCTCTTTTTCTTTTAAAATTTCTTTTTCTTTGGCAATTTTTTCTTCAGCGATCCTTTCCCGGTCGGCTTGCCTTTTTTCCTCAGCTTCTTTTTCTTGCGCAAGTCTTTGTTCCTCCTCTTTTTTTTGAGCGGCCATTTCTTCGCGGGCGATCTTCTCATCCATAATTCTTTTTTGCTCGGCTATCTCTCGTTCCTCTTCTCGGCGTTTTTTTTCTTCGAATATCTGCGTCTCTTTGATCCTTCGCCTCTCCTCCATCCGGCGCTTTTCCTCTGCCATTCTCGCCTCTTCCTCTTTCCGGATCCTTTCGCTTTCAGCCTTCATCTCAGCTTCTTTCTTCTTCTCGGCCGCTTTTATCGATCTATTTTCAGCGTCTGCCCGGCCTTGGGCATCGGTTTTTTTAAAAAAAGAAAAAAAAGATTTTTTTGGAGCAGTCTCTTGCGCTTCAGGCAGAGCCGGAGCTTTTTCCGTTTGTTGCTGTTGAATATTCGCAGCAAAAAAAGGGCTGCTTTTTTGCACAGAGGTAAGATTTTCAGCTCTAAAGACCGGCTGTGTAAATTTTATTTCATTTTCCTTGATTTTGGCGGAGGCGGGATCGTTTATTTCATCCAGATCATCTTGCATTACATGGACAGGAAGATTTTCGATGTCAACCTCGGCTCTTTTCGTCCGCCCAACGGCAGAAAAGTTATTATTTTGTGGAAGCATTTTGATTGATAATTCTTAAATTGTTGTTTAAACAAAATCTAAGAAGTGAATAAAAAATAAAGATGCTTTTTATGCATCTTTATTTTACAACGAAAAGTTCGTTTTGGCTATTGTTATTTTTTTACAGCTTTCATCGACAAGTTGATCCTGCCCTGGTTGTCGATCTCCTTCACCTTGACCGGAACAACATCGCCAACTTTCAAGACGTCTTCAACTTTTTCGACGCGCTGATCGCTGATTTCTGAAACATGAATAAGTCCTTCCTGTCCCGGAAGAATTTCAGCAAAAGCGCCGAAGTTCATGATACGGGTCACCTTGGCATTGAATATTTCTCCGGCTTTTACTTCATGAGTAAGGTTGTCGATCCATTCTTGCGCTTTCTTGGCTGCTACCGCGTCCGGAGAAGTGATGAATACTGATCCGTCGTCTTCGATATCGATCTGAACGCCGGTTTCATCGATGATCGCATTGATGATTTTTCCGCCGGTTCCGATAACATTACGAATCTTGTCAGGGCTGATCTTCATGATAATGATTCGTGGAGCGTATTGGCTCATTTCCTCTCTTGGAGCCGGGATAACGGCCAGCATTTTACCAAGAATTTCCGCGCGATTGCCTCTGGATTGCTCCAAAACAGCCTGAAGCATCGGTAAAGTTACGCCGTCCAGCTTCACGTCCATCTGAAGAGCTGTGATTCCTTTTTCAGTTCCGGCCGCTTTGAAATCCATGTCGCCATAATGATCTTCCAATCCTTGGATATCGGTCAAAACTTTGAATTTGCTGTTATCTTTCTGATCAACGATGATTCCCATCGCGATTCCGGAAACAGGGCGGATGATCGGCACTCCAGCATCCATCAAAGAAAGAGTGGAACCGCAAGTTGAGGCCATAGAAGATGATCCGTTGGAAGCCAGAACTTCAGAAACCAAAAGGATGGTGTACGGAAAAGTATCCTTTGGAGGCAATACCGGAACCAAAGCTTTTTCAGCCAAAGCTCCATGTCCGACCTCGCGTCTTCCAGGACCTCTCATCGGGCGAACTTCGCCGACTGAATATGGCGGGAAATTGTAATGATGGATGTATCTTTTCTTCATGTCCACTTCCATCGTGTCGATCACTTGTTCATCTCCAGGTGAACCAAGCGTAGTCACGGNNCGGGCGAACCAAGAGTTGTAACAGTCAAAGCTTGTGTTTCTCCTCGAGTGAAGAGTCCGGTTCCATGAGTCCTTGGCAAAATTCCCACTTGGCAAGCGATATGGCGGATTTCAGTCAGTTTTCGTCCATCCGGTCGTTGTTCCTTTTCAAGAACATTTTTGTGGACGATCTCATCCGAAACTTCTTCGAAAACCTGCTCTGCGATTTCTTTCAATCTATCGACACCTTCTGTAAAGTTTTCAGTGATGTATACGGCAACTTTTTCATTGATCGCTTTAGTTTTTTCTTCAATTACCTGCTTGCTTGGATCATATAAAGCGGCGTCCAATCCTTCAGCCAGCAAAATTTCTTTGACCTTAGCTTCAAATTCCGGAGTTCCTTGCAATAAGGTTGGCTCAGATTTTGTTTTTCCAACTTCTTTTTGGATTTCTTCGATGAAAGAAGCTATTTTTGCAATCGCTTCCTGGCCGAATTCAAAAGCTTTGAAAATCTCAGCTTCCGGAATTTCCTTGGCTGCGGTTTCGATCATGTTGATCTTTTCTTTTGTTCCTGACAAAACGACATCCAAATCGCTTTCCAGAGATTCTCCGTTGACCT
>DQBY01000046.1:5488-12186 GCA_003534085.1 Candidatus Moraniibacteriota bacterium
ACTGCGCCGACCGGGCCAGCCCAAGGAATGTCTGAAATTGAAAGGGCGGCGGAAGCGGCAATGACTGCCACGATATCCGGATCATTTTCTCCGTCGTATGACAAAACAGTACAGATCACCTGCACATCGTTTCGCATTCTTGAATTGAAAAGGGGTCGGATCGTTCGGTCAACCACTCGTCCGGAAAGAACAGCATCATCCGATGGACNNTTTGATAAACCTTGAACCTTTGATTTTTCCGGCAGCATAGTATCTTTCCTCGAAATCAACCATCAAAGGGAAATACCCGCTGACGCGAGAAGCGCCTTTGCTCATCGTTGCGGCAGCCAAAACAACCGTATCGCCGTAGCGTACAGTCACTGATCCGCTGGCTTGGTTAGCCAAGAGTCCTGTTTCGATTTCAAGAACCCTCCCTCCGATCTGGAGAGACCATTTTTTATGTTCCATGAGAACGTTTAGCCTTACGCTAATGACGTTATAAACACGATATTAAGCTCTAAGAAAGCTCATTATTGTGCCTGTTACGCATTGAGACGCTGGCGATTAATGAATTGTTAAGTGTTAGAAGTTTAGCTTAGATTTTATAGTTTGTCAAACGAAAAGGGTAGAGATAATCAATGTCTGCCCCAAAATGACGTTATTCCTCCATATCGAGCTTATTCTGATAAGCCAATAGCCCGCAAATAATAAAGAACACGATTCCTATTGGAATTAAAACAATTTCTGGCGGCATGACATCCTCCTCGTTTTTTGGTTATATTAAAAACTTCTTCTTCTTATTTTCACTGATATTGGTGAATTTATCCGCGGCTTCGACGAGTTTGGCGCAGGATTCGAGGAAAACTAAAAATTTCATTCGAGGCCGACTACGCTTGGATTTTTTTGAGAAGAATGACAATTTGTTTTTTTAGTTTGGGGATATCATTTTTCGCGATCTTCCAGACTAGTTCCATGTCCACACCGAAATATTCATGAATGAGCACATCGCGCATCCCAGCAATTTTTTTCCAAGCGATTTCAGGATATTTTTTCCGGAACGGATCCGGCAGGTTGCGGACGGCTTCGCTGATAATTTCCAATCTGCGCACGACGGCATCCTGAATTGTTAGTGATTTGGAAAATTTTACTTCAGACAAGCCAGTCAAGTCATTTTCTATTCTATCAATGCTTTCCAGGACATGTCTAAGAAAAATTTTAGGATCTTTTTTTTCTTTCATAAATTATTTTCTGGTCTTTTAAAATGATGGCTCGTAACAAGGGGTGAATCCCGCCATATGAGAGCACATCAACATCTCTGCCTAATTTATCTTCCAATTCAAGTTTAAGTCCAACAAGATCAAGCAGACTCTTATTTTTAGCAAGTTTTACAAGGATATCAATATCGCTTTTTTTTGTCATTTTTCCTCTCGCAGCCGACCCGAAAACAGCCGCCTTAATTACTCCTTGGCGCTTTAATATTGGCAATATTTTCTTTTTTATGTCTTGAGATTTCATGATTTAAGTGTAACAAAAAAAGACAAAAGGGACAATTCTAATACATTTTATATTCAAAAACTGCTCTTATCCGAGACAGGATTACCAGGCAGGCTTTTATATCAAAAACTTCTTCTTATTCTCACTGATATTCGTAAATTTGTCCGCGGCTTCGACGAGCTTGGCGCTGCAGGATTCGAGGAAGGCGATCACTTCCACGCGGGCGCCAGTGGTGTTTTGGATGTATTCGACAACCGGAATATAGTCTCCATCTCCGGCAACAAGGACGATAACGTCCAAATTTTTGGATAATTTGATAGCATCAACGGCAATTCCGACATCCCAGTCGCCTTTTTTGGCTCCGCCTGGAAAGATCTGAAGATCCTTGGTTTTCACTTCAAAACCCTGTTTTTCCAAAGCATCGAAGAATTTTTCCTCCTGTCCTTCAACGGTTGCGATTCCATACGCGATGGCGCGGATCAGTTTCCGGTCTTCAACGGCATCCTTCAGGATATTCCCGAAATTCACCTTCTTTTTATAGAGGACACGGCCGGAATAGTACATATTCTGGATATCTACGAGGACGCCTACGCGTTGGTCTTTATATATGCTCATAAAATTTTATAATTTTTAATTTTATAATTTTTAAATAATTTCTAATTTCAAATTTTTAAGCTATGGATATGTAGTATTACATTTTTAAAATTAAGAAAATTTAGATTTATTTATAAAATTAAAAATTCAAAAATTAAAAATTTAAATAAAAAGCAGGCTTTCACCCGCTTTTTGATTATTTCAGTTCCAATTGCTTGGCTAATTTCTTGTAGGCTTTTTCGTCCTTTCCTTGCAGATAGCTCATCAATTTCTTCCTTTTTGAAACCATCTTCAGCAAACCTCTTCTTGAGTGGAAATCTTTCGCGTTCTTCTTCAAGTGAGCTGTCAGCTTCTTGATCTGTTCTGTAAAAAGGGCGATCTGGTATTCCGGAGAACCGGTGTCCTTTTCGTGCCTTTTGACCTCAGCGGTCACTTTTGTCTTCTGTTTGTTGGTCAGTGCCATACGTTTTTGGCGAAACAGTCGTCCCGCTATGCGTGGACCAATGTTTGCTAATAGTTTATTACTTGTCTATTGTAGCATGGAAAAAGGATTTTGTCTAGGCATCTCTCTTACTTTCTTTCTCCTTATGCTAAAATGAAGAAATGGAAGATATTTTAGCCAAACTAAATCCAGCTCAAAGAGAAGCCGTCGAAACGACCGAAGGGCCGGTTTTGATCATTGCGGGGGCCGGTTCGGGGAAGACGCGGGCGCTGACGCATCGCATCGCATACCTCATCAAAGTAAAAAAAGTTTCTCCACGAAACATTCTGGCTGTGACTTTTACCAACAAAGCAGCCGGAGAGATGAAAGAGCGAGTAAAAGAGTTGTTAGTGGAAAAAAATACTGGATATGCGATACGCGATGTGCGATACACGAATATGCCAACGATGGGAACTTTCCATTCGATCTGTGTTAGGATTTTGAGGCGCGAAATTGAAAAATTGGGATACAAAAAATCTTTTAATATTTTTGACGACCAGGATCAAAAAGCGCTGATGAAGAAAGTGATGAAAGAGATGGAAATGGACATGGATCAGTTCAAGCCACAGGCAATTTTAGGGGCGATTTCCAAAGCCAAGAATGAATTGATCGACGCGGAAGCTTTTGCCACAACGATTGGCAGTTATTATCAGGAAATAATTTCGAAAGTTTACACTAATTATCAAAAAAGATTGAAAGAGCAAGGTGCTTTGGATTTTGATGACATCATAATGCTGACCGTGAAGATCTTTAAACAATTTCCGGAAGTTTTGGAAAATTATCAGAATCTTTTCCGGTATATCATGGTGGATGAATATCAGGATACAAATCACGCGCAGTACACCCTTGTTTCTCTTTTGGCAAAAAAATATGGCAATCTTTGTGTTGTGGGCGATGACTGGCAATGTCTTCCGCCGGGAACAAAAATTTCTTCAAACAACAAAAAAATAAAAGTGGAAAAAATCAAAAATAATGATTTGACACTTTCCGCTTCAGGGCAAGGAGGCACTTGCAATCAAAGGGTTGTAAGCAAAAAAAGTTCCAGATTCAATGGAGATTTGGTGAAAATAATCACTGAATCCGGAGAAATGCTGTCATTGACTCCAAATCACATTCTATTTGCCCGGCTATCGATTGAAAAAGATAATTTCTACGTCTATTTGATGTATAAAAAAGAATCCGGGTATAGAATCGGAATGGCGAAGGGCATAAGATTGGGCAAAAAAAACAGTTATAGCGTCGGCTTATGTGTGCGCGCAAATCAAGAAAGAGCTGAAAAAATGTGGATATTAAAAGTTTGCACAAGCAAAACAGAAGCTCAGTATTGGGAGCAATACTTTGGTTTTTTTTATGGAATACCCACGCTTCTTTTTTTTGCAGGAGGGCGAAGCATGAAATTTGAGCAGAAATATATTGATAAAATATTCAAGGAAATTAATACGCGTGCAAGAGCAGAAAAATTATTCAGTGATTTGGATTTAAATTTTTATTATCCGCATCATGTTCCGCAGTCTACCATTAGAAATGGCATAAAAAGAGTTTCCATAAACTTTACATTATTCAGTGATCCGCGAAAAAGTTTAGTTAATAATTGGGGATTGCACAGGTTAAGCATGAATTCCAATGACAAACAATCGCAGAAATTGCTTGAAAAGAACGGGTTCAAAACGCGAAAAGGAAAAGCTGGCGATTGGAGAATTGAAATAACCAGGATGAATTATGCCGATCTTGAAAAAATACTGGAAAAAATAAAAAAAATATTACCTGAAGCAATTGTTATCAAGAAAGCGCTTTTAACTTCGGGCAAAAGATTTTCTTTTCAGCCAGCTGGTCATATTAGAGAAACAATGATCATTCCAGTACTTAAAAATGGGAAAATAATAGAAGATAAGGTCAAAAAAGTAGAAAGAATAAGTTATTCAGGTCCCGTTTATGACTTGAATATCGCCAAAGTCCACAATTATATTGCCAATAATTTTGTAATTCATAACTCGATCTATGGATGGCGGGGTGCGAACATCCAAAATATTTTGGATTTTGAAAAAGATTATCCGAAAGCCAAGATAATAAAACTGGAACAAAATTACCGTTCGACGCAAAATATTTTGGACGCGGCGTACGGAGTGATCTCCAAAAATGTGAACCGCAAAGACAAAAAGATCTGGACGGAAAACAAAGGCGGGCACCTGATCACTTCCTTTGAGGCGGACAACGAAAGAGAAGAGGCAGAGTTTATCATTTCGGAAATTCAAAAAATAATGGAAGGAGCTGTAGGGATCCGATCCCTACAGAGTAGGGATCGGATCCCTACGAAACTTTCCGACTTCGTAGTTTTGTATCGGACAAACGCGCAGTCCCGCATCATTGAAGAAGCGATGCTTCGGAATTCCGTCCCGTATCGGATCATCGGCGGAGTAAAGTTTTATCAAAGACGGGAGATCAAAGACATTATCGCGTATCTCCGGTTGATCCAAAATAATAAGGATGAAATTTCTTTGGAGCGGATCATCAATGAGCCGAAAAGAAGCATTGGTGCAGTTACACTGAACAATTGGATAGCATTATCTAAATTAAATAATCTTGATCCGATAAACGCAGGCTTAAAATCCGAAATTCTAAATTCTAAATCTCAAATAAATTCAAAATTCAAAATTCAAAATTCAAAATTCGATCCAATTGCCAAGTTTTGTAATTTTATTTTGAGGGCTAAAGAAAAATCTGAAAAAGTTCCGCTTACCGATCTGATGGAATTTGTCTTCAAAGAGAGCGGATATGAAAAGTCTCTTTTGGACGGAACTGAAGAAGGAGAAATGAGATTGGAAAATATAAAAGAACTTTTGACGGTGGCGCAAAAGTACGATGAGTACGACGGCGAACCCGCCTCGACTCGCGAAGACGCTACGTCGACGCGAGGCGGGGAGGGGCTCAGTCTTTTTCTGGAAGAAGTGGCATTGATTTCCGACACGGACAATATCGATCAGGCCAAAGAGGCTGTGCATATGATGACGCTCCATTCCGCCAAGGGATTGGAATTCAAAGTCGTTTTCATCGCCGGATTGGAAGAAGGAATTCTTCCGCATTCAAGAAGCATAATGAGTCAAAGCGAAATGGAAGAAGAGCGCCGACTGATGTATGTCGGAATAACGCGCGCCAAAGAAAAGGTCTATCTTTTGTTCACCGGAGAAAGAAATATTTTCGGTTCGACCCAGGCCAATGCTCCTTCGAGATTTTTGGATGATATACCGACTCATCTTTTGCAAGGCGCAAAAGATGAGAAATCACAAATTACAAATCCCAAAAACCAAACAAGTCCCATCCGCCGCGGCGGACAAAATTTAAATTCAGAGCAAAAATCTCAAATTAATTACAAAGGCGGAGAAAGAGTGAGGCATGAAATTTTTGGAGACGGTCTGGTAATTTCCGCCCAGGGCGATGTTCTGACGATCGCATTCTCAAAAGTCGGCCTGAAGAAATTATCCGCAAGCGTTGCGCCATTGCGGAGAATTTAGAATTTTTAATTTTATAATTTTTAAATAATTTCTAATTTCAAATTTTTAAGCTATGGATATGTAGTATTACATTTTTAAAATTAAGAAAATTTAGATTTATTTATAAAATTNNATTAAAAATTGGAAATTAAAAATTGAATACCTCTAAATTTACAATATAAAAGAACCTGATGTTAAAACCAGGCTCCTTTTAATTCCACAGACTACTTTATGAATCCTTTGATCTGCCGGCTTCTGTAATCAAGCGTACGGTAAGATTTTTTAGCGAATCCTTTGTAGTTCATTTCTGAAATTGTGATCATATTTCCGGAAACTTTTTCTACCAGTGCTACGTGTCCCCACCAAGATTCGGAAGAAACCATGATTGATCCGACAGTCGGAGTTTTACTGGTCGCGTATCCCATGGCCTTCGCCTTGTACAACCAAGTACCGGCATTTCCCGACCACGGAACATATCTTTTTTGAGCCACGTACCAGGTGCAGTATCCATACGGGAAAGAATGTCCTTTCCCGGCAGGACCATTCAAGGTCTTTCCGCTCGAGAATGATTCATATTCACGGGCTGCGATTCCGGAATTTTGAGCGACAGCCGGCCGCGGATTTTCTTTTTTGCCGTCAGGAATGATAATATCCTGTCCTTC
>DQBY01000092.1:0-1555 GCA_003534085.1 Candidatus Moraniibacteriota bacterium
TGGATTACGGCATGAAGCTCAATGGCAGTCCGATCAACCCGATGTCGCTCAAGCTTCCGAAAGGCACGCCACTGGCCGGAGAACAGATGGAAAAATTCCAGGAGATGAGGAGGAAATATGACGGTGTATTGTAATAGTGTCTAAGCTGATATTGTTTGACTAAAAAAAGAGCAAAGGATAAAATAAAGACATAATAAGTAATCAATAAAAAATGAAAAAAATCCAAAGCATCTTATTGGCACTGGTCTTCGTCTTCGGGTTCGTCGGTATTGTCGGCGCTCAAGAAGGACAGGCCTTGCCTGATCCCGGAATCACTCCGGACAGCCCGTTTTATTTTCTTGACAAATGGGGAAAGGGCATCAGTCTGGCTTTCACTTTCGGAACGGAAGCTAAAGCTAAGAAGCAATTGATCATAGCCCAAGAAAGGCTGGCTGAAGCGGAACAGATGGAAGAAGAAGGGAAAACTGAGGCTGCCGAAAAAGCAGTCGAACAATACGGCAAGATGGTAAGCGCGGCGGCTGAAAACGTCGCCAAGGCGGCGCGGTCAGGGGAAGGATTTCCAGATGCATTAGCCGGGCTTTTGGCAACCACGACTTCTATTTCGCAAACAGTTTTAGGCAAGGTTTATGTGCAGGTTCCCGAGCAAGCCAAGGGAGCGATCGAGCGCGCTATGCAGACTTCGACTCGCGGCATGCAAGAGGCCGTGAACGCGACAAGCGGAGAAAGACGCGAACAGGTCCAAATGAGAATAAATGAGAATCTTCAAAGAGCCAGAGAAAATGCTCCTGAGAGCGCGAGGCAATTTATTCCGATGCAAGTTATCGAGTTGGAAAATGGAAGCGAAGTGAATGATTATGAAGAAGGAGAGAATGGCCGTCCAACAAATACAGGCCTTCAATCGCGGAATATTCCGGTGGAGATTCCCAATGCGGCTGCGCGCAGATAACAGATGCCCAGCTAACACTAAAAAAGCTCATCTTTATGGATGAGTTTTTTTTAGCTAATCAGACAAGCTCTTCACAAATCGACAAAAGTGGTGTAAGATAAAAATTCAGTGATAAATAAGGAAAAGCAATGGGAAAAGACGACGTAGCGGTGCGCTTCAACAAAGTTTCATTTGAATATGGACGAGAAAAGCCTATTCTGGATGAGGCTTCTTTTGCGTTGCGAAGAGGCACAAAAATCACTCTGATGGGACAAAACGGAGCAGGGAAGAGCACGATTCTGGAACTCATCACCGGAACGTTGAAGGAAAATGACGGTTCGATCTATGTCGATCCAAGCCTGAACATCGCGTATGCCAAGCAAGTTATTCCGCGCGACCAGCTGGAACTGACGCTTCGGGATTTTTTTGCCAAATATTTTCAGGGCGCCTCCTTCGCCAAGGCTCCGGCGGGCCGAGAAAGATATGATCTTGACCGGAAAATTGACGAAGTGCTGGAGGTTGTTAATCTCAAAGCGCCAAAGGACAAAGCCATCAAATTATTTTCCGGCGGACAGCAGGCGCGCTTGCTTTTAGCTTCAGCTTTGATCCAAAATCCGGATCTTCTCATTT
>DQBY01000092.1:1582-5947 GCA_003534085.1 Candidatus Moraniibacteriota bacterium
GATGGCGTACGACAAGACCTGCATCGTGATTTCGCATGACGCGGACTTTTTGAACATGTTTACGGACGGAGTTTTGTATCTGGATATTTTCACTCACAAAGTGGAGCAGTATCTCGGAGATTATTATGTCGTGGTGGCGGAAATCGCTGACAGAATTGAAAAGGAAAAAAGGAAGAACGCCCAATACGAAAAAGAAATCATAGCCAACAAAGAAAAAGCCAACTTCTTCGCGAACAAGGGAGGAAAGATGCGTTTGGTGGCGCGAAAGATGCGCGACAAAGCGGAGGAAATGGAAGCGGCCAAGGTTGATGTGAGGCGCGAAGACAAAGCTATCAGAGAATTTCAAATTCCGTCGCAAGAAGGATTGATTGGAGAAATTTTGAACATCAAATCGCTCGGAATTATGAAAGACCATGAACTGGTCGAAAAAGCAGTCCGAGTTTCTCTCAAAAAGAAAAACCATCTTTTGCTTTCCGGACCGAACGGAATAGGGAAGACCACGCTTCTTGAGTCATTGGCGGCCGGAACTGCCAAAGGCGCGACAATCGCGGAAGGCGTCCGAGTCGGGTATTATCGCCAGGATTTTTCAACGCTTAATTTTGAAGACACAGTCCATGATTCACTTGCGGCGGTCGCTTTGGAAAATTGCAATGAAGAAAAACTGCGGGCAGTGGCTTCCGGATTTTTGATCGACAAGACTATGATTAACGCCAAAGTCGGAACTCTTTCCGAAGGACAGAAAGGCCTGGTCGCTTTCGCGCGCCTGATGCTCCAGGAGCCGGGACTTTTGATCCTGGACGAGCCGACCAACCACATCAACTTCCGCCATCTTCCGATCATCGCTAAAGCGCTGGACGCCTACGAAGGCGCCATGATCCTCGTCAGCCACGTCCCCGAATTCGTCGACCAAATCAGAATCGACGAAGTGCTGGATTTGGAACAATAGTAACAGGGAAAAACATTGACAAAATCATAGCATTGCGCTATGATTTTTTGTTAGTGGAGTTCTTTATTAAAGTTTTACAAAACAAAAGAGAGGAGAAAAAAATGCATCCCGAACTGATGAGAATTGTTGCAGAGGGAATTCAGAGAGGTCAAATAAACACTGACCCGTGGACTTTTAGCACATTTATAGTTTTTGGAGTAATAACTGTTTCTTACGCCATTTATTGGAGCAGATTCGTAAAATATGGCTCTAGTCTCATTAAATAAGCCCACCAGCAGAAAACTGCTCGTGGGTTTTCTGTTTTAAGGCTTTAAATTCTTTTTTGGATTCGATCGGCGAAACGTTAAGCTAGGCACAACTTTTAGTATAGCTTGACTTAATTAAAGTTAATTGCTAAACTTTAATTATAAAAAAACATAATTAAACTTTATGTCACAACAAAATTTTAAAGCTGGAGTATATAAGCAACAGTATCAGTATAAAAGCTTTTCCCCATCTACCACGAGTTCTTTTAAATGGTCTGATCCACAAGTGGATGTTTTGCTGGAAGAAGCAACTAGATATTTGGGCGAACTCAATGCATATTCCTCCCTCGTTCCTGATGTAGATTTTTTTATCCGTATGCATATATTCAAAGAAGCAACAACCTCAAGTCGGATTGAGGGAACTAAAACAGGAATGGAAGAGGCATTGCTTCCGAAGGAAGAAGTGGATCCGGAAAGAAGAGATGATTGGTCTGAGGTTCAGAATTATATCAAAGCAATGAATTTTGCAATAAATGAGCTTAAAAATTTGCCTCTTTCAATTAGATTATTAAAAGATACGCATAAAATTTTAATGGCGGGAGTGCGAGGAAAACACAAAAATCCGGGAGAGATAAGAATAAGTCAGAATTGGATCGGAGGCTCATCTTTGCAAGATGCTGTTTTCATACCTCCGCATCCAACTGAGGTTCCTGAATTATTAAGCGATCTTGAAAAATTTTGGCATAACAAAAATATAACAATGCCTCATCTTATTAAAATTGCTATTAGCCATTATCAGTTTGAAACAATACATCCTTTTTTGGATGGAAATGGGCGTGTTGGAAGACTCCTTATTACGCTCTACTTGGTGGATGAGGGTATCTTAAAGAAACCAACTCTGTATTTATCGGATTTTTTTGAACGAAATAAAGGATCTTATTATGACTCCTTAACAATCGTAAGAAAATCCAATAATTTGGAGCAATGGATCAAGTTTTTTCTTAAGGGCGTTTCAGAGACAGCAAAGAAAGGTAAATCAACATTTGAGAAGATTATTGTGCTAAGGCAGAAATCAGAACAAAAAACTATGAATTTTGGCAAACGCGCTAAGGTTTCGCAAGAGTTATTGAAGTATTTATATTCTCAGCCAGTCACAAATGTTAAACAAATAATGGAAAAAATGAAAATTACGAGTCCATCAGCTAATAGTCTCGTCAAAAAATTTCAACAAGCCGGCATTCTTAAAGAACTTACTGGTTTCAAGAGAAATCGACGTTTTGTATTTGACGAATATCTCAAATTGTTTGATAAGTAGTTTTATCTTTTCAAAAGTTTGGCTTCAGACAAAACTGGAAAATTCGGGAATAAGAATATTTTTTTAAAGAAACAAAAAGAAATTCAGGAAAGGGGAAAGAATACTAAAAGATAGATCCTTGCCTAGAAGTCGGGAGCCGATATAAAAAAGCGCATCAGGCGTTTTTATTTATTTCACCTCTTTCGCCGTTTTCCAGAGGATTTCGAAGATGGGAAGAAAGAAAGTGGGGACTGCTTTTGACTCGATGACTGCAAAAGGCGAATCAGCAAAAAACTTGACAAATTACTCGTATTATGATACATTTTCATGATTCCATTTAAAGTGGAATCATGCTAAATCTAAAGACAATAAAAGGTTTTAGACAAGCAAAAATAAGGTCTTTGACATATAAAAAATAATGGAAGGAGGTTGAGTTGTAGTTTTGTTCGAATTTTCTAATTTGGAAAAAGGAGGAAAAGTGAAAGAAATCAAATATGTGCCAATAGTTCTCTGGGACGAGAAAGCCAAGAAGCTGGATTTCATTAATGCTTCGGATTTTCGTAAAGAAAGATTGCTGGGAATACTGGGTCTTTCGAAAAGCAATCTTAAGGAAAGTTTCGGCATTACAGACAGAGCCGAAATTTTGAAGAGGCAGAGGATGATCAGGTTTTTCATTGATAATCCCGAGCTTGCAGAAACCGTAATGTCGATGGATCCGTGGAAGACAGGGTTGCCACAAGAGGGTCAGAAATTCCTTAATTATTTCGATTCAGGGCAGGAGCATAATTTTTTCTGGGGGATGGTTAACGAGCTCGTGGAAAACATTTACTGTTGTAAAGAAGTGCCTCCGGAAATTTCCGAGTGGGTGAAATTCCTGAGCTCTACAAAGGACACACTCGAGGCCGAAGAATGGGATATGGCAAAAAAAGCCGGCGAAGAGATAGTGAAGGCCACCAATCTCGAAGGTTATGCGACTTATACCTTCAGCATGCTGGGCAGCTTTAAACTGGAGGATCTTAAGGAAGGAAAAGTCTATGGATACAGAAAGTATGCTTATGGACTGGGACACCCTTTTGAAAAGATGAAACTCCCGCAATGGCTGTTCAAGAAAGGTTTCAAGAAGTCGGGAATTACGAATATTCTGCAAAGGATTGCCGACTGGCAGGAAAAGAAGGCAGAGGAGCTCCGCTACTCTCATCTGATTGTGGATTATTTCCCGGCAAGTATCGATAAAGCTATCAGGGTATTCCTGGATGAAAGAATGAAAAAGGTTTCGAGACCTGAGGGAGTAAAATATGCCGGAACCGTTAAGTTCTTTTTCCGATATTCCAGGGAGGGACTGGAGATACAGCTGATCGATACACAAGTCGAACTGGCCGAGGAAGTGAAAAAAACGAATCTCTTCCTGGAGAATGAAGGTTTCACGGGGTATAGTTTCCGTCAACTGGCCAAAATCAGGAAAAAGAACGCTGCCATCAACGGCTGGATAAAGACAAATCTGACAGAGGCTGCAAGAGGTAAAATGCTTTCCTCTTTCGAGCGGGCAATAGGAAACATATGCAGCGAACTCGTCTCAGTGGACAAGAATTGCACAATTCTTGTTGATGAGGAATTCGCATGGTATGCGGTCCAGCATATACTCAGCCAGCCTTTTGTGAAAGATTCCTGTGACAGAGTTGTCCGGTACAGGGAGCATTTTCATGTCAAACTGGAAGTCCTCCGTTTCATAGCGGAAATCGCTATCACTCTGAAGGAAAAATCAGAACAGTGGGGCAAAACTCTTTGTTTCCCCAACATTCTGGAAGAAACGGAACATGCGGTAATGTTCAAGAACCTGGATCCGATTCATTTGCTCGGTGAGAAAAAAGAGAAGAAGCATT
>DQBY01000033.1:0-12644 GCA_003534085.1 Candidatus Moraniibacteriota bacterium
ATGAAGAGACCAAAGAGAAAGTGGAAAATCTTTTGGCGGGCAAAGTGAAGAACAAGCCGGCCATGGCCGGCAGCTGCAAATTGTGTCCGTGGTACCGGAGCTGCAAGAATTGGTGCAAAGAAAACGAGGACCTGACCAATATTTTTTACCTTGGCCGTTCCAAGCGCGACGTCCTGAACGAAGATCTTTTTGTCGGGAAAGTCGGGGAGGTCTGTTCGCTTGATCTGGCGGACATTCTGGAAAAGAAAAAGAAAGACAAGAATTTTTTAAAAGGCGTGGCGGAGAAAACTTTGAGCAAGATCATCGCGCGAGCGGACATTTTACACAACAACAGAGTCGCGGTGCTGTATAAAAAATTGGAACTGCCGAAAGTTTCCTATGAACTTTTTTTCGACATCGAGGATGATCCGACTCAGGAATTCGTGTATATGCACGGCGTGTATGAAAGGAACGGGAAGGGTGAAAAGTTCATCCATTTCACGGCCAAGGACAAGACGGAAGAAGCGGAAAAAGAAGCGTTCGGAAATTTTTGGAAATATGTCCGCTCTTTGCCTCAGGATGATTTCGCGGCTTATTATTATTCCCCTCACGAAAAGACGACTTATCGCAAGATGCAGAAACTTTATCCGGACGCGGTTTCCGCGGAAGAAGTCGAGAATTTTTTCGGCAATCCCAACGTCATCGATCTGTATTCCATAATTTTGAAGCACACCGACTGGCCGCTCGGAAGTTATTCCTTGAAAGAGATCGCACAGTTCCTCGGTTTCAAATGGCGCGACGAAACTCCGTCCGGCGCGCTTTCCATCCAATGGTTCAACGAATATCTGAAAAACAAGGAAGAAGATATTTTGAAAAGGATTTTGGAGTATAATGAGGATGACTGCAAAGCGACCATGGTCATGAAAGACGCGCTGGAAAAACTGGATTCAAAATTATAGATTATAGATTATAGATTATAAATTATAAATTTTTATAATATGAACAAATCTAATTTAATTTTTTTGGACGCGGAAACTACCGGCAAGGGGCCGGAGGACAGGTTGTGTCAGGTGGCGTATAAGTTCAACGGCGAAGAATTCGAATCCCTTTTCAAGCCTCCTATTCCGATCCAGGTCGAGGCCATGTCGATTTCGCATATCACGAACAAGATGGTGGAAGACAAAGATCCTTTCATCGGATCCCAGATGTGCAATCACCTGAACGATATTTGCTCCGAGGAAAATGTCATAGTCGCCCATAACGCCCAGTTCGATGTCGAGATGCTGAAAAAGGAAGGCATCGAGGCCAAGAACGTGATTGACACCCTCAAGATCGCGCATCATCTGGACAAAGAAGGGGTCATCCCAAGATACAATCTGCAATATCTGAGATATTTCCTGGAACTGGAAATTGAAAACGCCGTCGCGCATAACGCGCTGGGAGACGTGCGGGTTTTGGAAAAAGTTTTTGAACGCCTTTTCCAAAAGATGGCCGGCGAATTCAAAGATGAACATGAGGTCATCCAGGAAATGATCAGGATATCGTCTCTTCCGATCCTGATGAAAAAATTTCCGTTCGGAAAATATAAAGGTTTGAAAGTGGCGGACGTCGCCAAGAAAGACCCGGGATATCTTGGATGGCTGTTGGATGAAAAGATGAAAGAAAAAAATATGGGAGGAGACAACGATGAAAACTGGATCTATACGTTCGAATACTATCTGGCCAGCGCCAATTAAAATTGCAGATATGTTTTATATTTATATTCTCAAATGCGCGGACAAAACTTTGTACACCGGAATCACCACGGACCTGGAAAGAAGGGTCGCGGAGCATAACGGCAAAGGTACGAAAATGGGCGCGAAGTATACTCTGGGAAGAAGACCGGTGAAATTGGCATATTCTAAAAAATTCAAAAACAGATCGGCTGCTTCCAAAGAAGAAGCCCGGATCAAAAAAATGACCAAGCAACAAAAAACAGAATTAATTCTTAATAAAAAAATATCATGAATCCTGAACAGATAAATTTATACGGCGATCCGGATCAGTTCAAAGCGGCCGGGAAAAATCCGGAAGAATTGGAAAAGGAAGCCAAAGAGGAAATTTTAAAAAATAAAATCAGAAATTTTGTCGACCAAAATTCGCAAGTCCTCACGGGAATCATGAAAAAAGAAGGGAAATTGGGCGCTTTTGAAATAAATAAATTCGAACGTCAATTTTCCGAAATTGAAGACGAGAAAGACGATCTTCTGATAAGAAAATTTTTTGCCAAAGCGTTGAAGGAAAAAGGCTACAAATTGAGCGGAGCCGTTAATCGAGCGGAAATCGAAAATGAAGATGGCGGGTGGTCCGAATTTGCCCGGAAGAAGGGAAAAAGAGATCGTTTGAGCAACCGGCAGAACACAAATGAACTGAGAAGATGATAAATCCGGGCGAAAAGGATGGATTTTTGCCGGACGACCCCCGGCTTTTTCTTTTGTAAATTAATATATTTCCGTCTTGTATCATATTCATGACAAAGATGAAAGATTGGAATTACAGAAGAAATGTGAAGTTTCTCATGGTCGTTTTGGCTGTCAGTTTTTTCCTGTATGTTTCGTCGATTTTTCGGGATATTTTCGCCAGATACGTCGATCATATCGCCAATTTTTTCCAGAGCCACGAATTTTTCGGAGTGGGAATTTTTGTTTTTGTTTCTGCCATATCCGTCGTCCTTTCTCCTCTGAGCAGCCTTCCTCTCATCCCTTCCGCCATCGACGTCTGGGGAAAACTGCTGACTTTTGTTTTCCTGATGGTCGGCTGGTTTGTCGGATCTTGGATCGGATATCTGATCGGAGGTTATGCCGGCGCAAAGATCATCCGGCGCTTTTTCAATCTGGACAAGGCGGAGTATTACAAGAAAAAACTTTCCGAGAAAAGCCAGTTCTGGCTGGTGGTGCTTTTCCGTTTGGCCATCCCTTCGGAAATCACCGGTTTTACGCTGGGAGTCTTGAGGTATCATCTGGGGAAATATCTTTTCGCCGTTTTTTTGACGGAAATCCCGTTTGCGTTTATCTCTGTTTATCTCGGAAATTATTTTTTGGAAGGAAGCTTTCTCGTTTTTTCCGCATTGTTCGCCTTGACCGTTTCGCTGATCATTCTGGCTTCTTATTATTTCCACCGAAAATTGAAGTAGCCCGGTTTGAAATTAGTAGTATAATATAAAAGGAAAGGAAAAGGCGGGATGTATTAAATATAGGACTTACGCGCTTGCCTCTGCCAAGCCGCTTGCTCGGCGCGATAACCTGCCTGCCGGCAGGCAGGTTGGATAGTTTTCTAATCGCGCCTGCGTAAAAGCGCCTTGTCATAGCCAATCGCGTAAGTCATGAAATAATAATGATTAAAGTCAAAAATATGGAAAGGTCAAGAATCATCGGCGCAATTGTAATCGTTCTGGCGCTGGCACTCGGAATTTTCGCGTATTTTCAAACCAGCCGGGAAGTCGGACAGCCGCCGAAGCAGGAGCAGGAAGAGGACGCGGCAGAAAATGAAACTCCTGCGAGCGAGCAGGACATCAGGGTCTTCTCTCCGGTTCCAAATTCAATCGTCCAGAGTCCGCTGAAGATTTCAGGAGAAGCCAAGGGAGGGTGGTACTTCGAAGCGGATTTTCCCATCCGTCTGGTAGATGAAAGCGGAAAAGAAATCGGACTGGCTGTCGCTCAGGCGCAAGGGGAATGGATGACGCCGGATTTCGTCCCTTTCGAAGCGACTTTGAATTTTTCTCCGAGCGCGACGGAAACCGGCAAGCTCATATTCGAAAAAGATAATCCGTCCGGACTGCCAGAAAATGCCCAAAGTTTTTCCGTTCCGGTCAGATTCGCAAGCATTGAAACGACGACGGTGAAAGTTTTTTTCAGCCCGTCCGGTTCGATGGATTGCGGCTTGGTCATTCCGGTCGAACGGACGATTCCGCGGACCAAGACTGTCGGAAGAGCCGCACTTGAAAAATTGCTGGAAGGTCCGAGTCGGGAAGAGCAAAATAATAAATTATTCACTTCGATCAATGAAGGAGTTGAGATCCAAAAATTGGAAATAAGAGACGGCACGGCTTATGTCGATTTCAATGAAAAATTGCAGGCGCAAGTGGGCGGGTCCTGTCGAGTAACAGCGATCCGGGCTCAAATAACAGAAACTCTGAAACAATTTCCGACAGTGCAAGAGGTCGTCATTTCTGTAAATGGAGAGACCGAGGGCATTTTGCAGCCGTAACTCGATCTTCCAGAGCTTGACAAAACTTTGATAATCATGTATATTGTTTTATTAAAGATTTTTAGAGGTTTGTTCCTTGGCAGCAAAAAAATCTATTCAAGGAGGGAATATGAGAAGAAAGGTTTTGGTTTCAGAGAGGAGTTTCAGTTCGCTCATGGAAGCGATTGCGGCGCAATCAGCTGAAGATTCGCTCGGAGGCGAAGCAGAAGCGGAGGCGCCCAGGTTGGGATTCGTCGTTGAAAACGGCAGAGGAGAATTCCTGAAGGCAGACGGGACTTGGAAAAAGCAGTCTCTGGGAAAAGCTCACATTTTTAAAAGGAGCGAACGCTGGATGGAAGAATTTCTCCGTGTTCGCTCCATTCCTGGCGAGCCCAAAGCAGTATTCCGCGCCGGAATGATAACGGCGCCCCGGCCTTATTGCTTTGAGTGCTCAAGCGTTTTCTGATTATTTATTTCTTTCGTGCCTTGCCCGGTTTTGGAGATCATCCAGAGCCGGGTATTTTTTTGGCATAAAAAATGCATCTTGTTGTAATATGCTTCATGAAACAGCTGAATGTCAAAATTCAAGGCCAGGTGAAGAACGTCTTTTTTCGCTTGTCTGCCAAAGAAAAAGCCTGTGAACTCGGGCTTTTCGGCCGCGCCAAGCATCTTTCGGACGGCACTTTGCATATCCGGGCCGAGGGCGAAGTGGAGAACCTGATNNGCAGGGCCGATGCCGGCCAGGGTCGAAAGAGTCGAGTATCGCTTCTCGCCAGAGCTGGAAAATATGGAGGATTTCTTTATCGAATAATTTAAAAAAGCGGACAACTCAAATTGCCCGCTTTTTGTTTGATGATTTGACAAGACATAATCAGAAATATATAACTTATATAAAGTACAAAATATCAGAAGGAGGAAAACATGGTTCTTTCAGATCAGGGGAAAATGATTATCGGGACTTTTATGCCGGATTATGTTTTAAAAGCATTTACGGTGGCATGGGAAAAGGCAAGGACAAGATTTCAGCAGGTCGGATATGAAATAGATTTGAGAGGAGAAAAAAGCTGGCCATGCGGAAGCTTCGTTATTTCAAAAGAAGCATTGCAAGCGCTTATTATTCCTGTTCCCGTGTTCGATAAATTTTATCCTCAAAAAATCGCTATGCTTTTGTTGGGTGAAATCGAACTGCGCTCTCAGTATGCGACAATGTTCGTCCTTGATGATGAAAATATTCAGCTGACTGCGGAAGAACGGAAAGAAATACAGGAATGTATCCATAACACGGGCGCCTTGTATGCGTGGTTAAAAGATTTCAAAAATCCTTTCGTTTCTGAATAAATTCATAAAAAGGCTGCAATATTTTGCAGCCTTTTTTTGACATAAAAATGCAAATAAATTAAAATTACAGTATAAAAAAATAATAAATATATGCTCGACAAAAAATTAAAAGAAGCCCTGGAACTTCTGGGCGGGAAGGCCATTTTGGAGGACGATCATCAACTCTATGTGCTGATGACTTTGCGGGAATTTAAGAAGATCAAGCAAGATGGCATCGAGGGCTTGACAAAGCATGAATTGGTTGATAAGATTAACAACGATATAGCAATCTGGAGAGTTGCCCAGGAAGAAGAGGAATTGGCCAAGATAAACCTGGAAGAACTTGAAGAGGCAGACGAGACTGAGCCGGAAGAGATCAGATATGAGAAACCGTTGGCATAGACCGAGATCTTTCGTTCGCGGCGGACTCAGGATGATCCCGAGTCCTCGGGATCACTTATCCACAGATGTAGGGCACTTGCCAAGATTCAGAAACCATAGTACAATACTTTTTGTGGCATGCGAAAGCGCACTACGAAAGCGCCCATGCGAATAAAAATTTGTAAAAATAATTAAATAATCTATTAAAATTCGCTAAATACGCGGGTTTGGTGTTTGTGTTCCAAGCCTAAATAAAGCGAAAATAAATCACCCCAAGTTAATCCGCCGCGGCGGATAACGGGGGTAAACAAAAATATGGCAGCAGAACAATTCCAAAGAACTAAACCGCATGTAAACGTCGGAACAATCGGCCACGTTGATCATGGAAAAACTACTCTGACGGCAGCTATCCTGCACGTCCTTGCTTTTCAAGGAAGGGCAAAGGAGAAGGGAATTGATGAAATTGACAAGGCTCCTGAAGAAAGAGAACGTGGAATTACTATCGCTACAGCTCACTGTGAATATGAGACTGACGCTAGGCATTATGCTCACGTAGACTGCCCGGGACATGCTGATTACATCAAAAACATGATCACCGGNNACCGGTGCCGCTCAGATGGACGGTGCTATCATTGTTGTGGCTGCGACTGATGGTCCTATGCCTCAGACCAGAGAACATATCCTTCTGGCAAAACAAGTAGGTGTTCCTGAGATCGTAGTGTTCTTGAACAAAGTTGATATGGTTGATGACGCTGAACTGGTTGAATTGGTTGAAGCTGAAGTTCGCGAACTTTTGACAAAATATGAATTTGACGGTGATAACGCAGCTGTTATCAAAGGTTCAGCTTTGAAAGCTCTTGAATCAAAATCAGCCGATGAAGAAGCTGCAAAACCTATTTTGGATCTGATGAAAGCACTGGATGAAAAGATTCCTGAGCCTGTCCGCCAGACCGACAAGCCTTTCTTGATGCCGATCGAAGATATCTTCTCAATCGAAGGACGCGGAACAGTTGTGACCGGAAGGATCGAACGAGGAATGATCAATGTCAATGAAGAAGTTGAAATCGTAGGTATCCGCCCGACCACCAAGACTACTGTTACCGGAATTGAAATGTTCAACAAGTCTTTGGACAAAGGTATGGCTGGAGACAACGCCGGAGTTTTGCTTCGCGGAACAAAGAAAGAGGATGTTGAAAGAGGACAAGTTTTGGCCAAGACCGGTTCAATCACTCCGCATACTGAATTTGAAGGCGAGGTATATGTTTTGACCAAAGAAGAAGGTGGACGACACACTCCATTTTTCAAGGGGTACAAACCCCAGTTCTATATCCGAACAACTGATGTCACCGGCGAGGTTATTCTTCCGGAAGGAACTGAAATGGTAATGCCTGGAGACACTATCAACTTGGCTGTCAAACTTATGGCTCCTGTAGCTATGGAAGACGGAATGAGATTCGCTATCCGCGAAGGAGGAAGAACGGTTGGTGCCGGTGTTGTGACCAAGATCCTGAAATAAACTTACTTTTTGAGCCGCTTGTCTTGACACGGGCGGCTTTCTAAAGTAATATTTATAGGTAACAAGAGGAAAACTCATTAAAAAAGAATGATTAAAGAGAAAGAAGAAGCTAAATCAAGAATTAGGATCAAGATTAAGGCGTACGACCATAAGATCATTGACCAATCGGCCAAGCAAATCGTTGAAACAGCTACCAGATCGGGAGCTGAAATCACGGGCCCAGTGCCTTTGCCGACTGAGATCAGGAAATTCACGGTGAACAAATCAACTTTTGTCCACAAGGATGCCCGAGATCAATATGAAATGAGGATGCACAAAAGATTGATCGATATCTGGAACCCGACTCCAAAAACGATCGACAGTCTGACTAATCTGGATCTGCCTGCCGGAGTTGATATAGAAATAAAAATGTAAAATTTACGAACGTACCCGCCTCGACTCGCTAGGCGCAAGTCGACGCGAGGCGGGCGAACTTTTTCTAAAGTACGAATATGAATCTAGCTAAAGTCCTGAAGAATAAGAAATTTCCGGATACTAAGCTAGCAAGAAACCGTTAGGTTTTTCGCTGGCTTTAAGGTCAGTTTTTTATTTCGTAATTTCGCTTGATTCGTATGTTCGTAAGTTGAAAGAATAAATTAGAATTATGAGCAAGTTTATACTCGGAAAAAAATTAGGAATGACCACTATATATGGTGATGCAAAGGATGCGCACCATGTGACTTTGGTCGAGTGCGGAGCGGCTGTCTCTTTGGTCAGGACTGAAGAAAAGGACGGTTACAAGGCGGTCCAGGTTGAAATACAAAAAACAAAGAAGAGAAAATCAACGAAGGAATTCAGAGTGGAAAATACTGAGATGAAAGTAGGAGACAAGATCGGAGTTGAAATTTTTGAACTGGGTGAAAAGGTGAAAGTCAGCGGAGTGACCAAGGCTAAAGGCTTCCAAGGTGGAGTGAAGAGGCATGGATTCAGCGGTTCTCCGAAAACTCATGGTCACAAGCATGACTTGAGAGCTCCCGGAGCGATCGGAGCGACTACTCCTCAGCACGTTATCAAGGGAAAAAGAATGGCCGGAAGAATGGGAGGAATCAGATCAACAAGCATGAATTTGAAAATTGTTTATATAGATAAGGAAAAAAATATAATTGGAGTAAAGGGAGCTGTTCCCGGAGTACACGGAACAATCGTGGAAATTAAAAGCATTTAAAATGGCACAGGTAAAAATTTACAATTTAGAAGGAAAAGAGATCGAAAGTTTGGAACTTAATGATTCAGTTTTCGGACTTCCTAAAAATGATGATTTGGTCCATCAGGTTTTTGTTTCGCTTACAGCTAACCAGAGACAAGTTTTGGCTCACACAAAGAACAGGGGAGACCGAGCAGGATCCGGTATCAAGCCATGGGCGCAAAAAGGAACCGGTAGGGCTCGCGTAGGTTCTTCTCGAACTCCGACCTGGAGAGGCGGAGGAATCGCTTTCGGACCAAGAAGCGACAGAAACTTCAGCAAGAAGATCAACAAGAAAATGAACGCTAAGGCCATCGCGACAGTGCTCAGTGGAAAATTGAAGGATTCTGAGCTGATCATCGTTGAAAAGATGGATCTGGCTGAAAAGAAGACAAAAAATATGTCAGCGGCTATGAAGAAATTGAATTTTAAAGGACGAGCTCTGATAGCTTTCGGAGATAATGAATTGGAAATGATGAGAGTGACCAGCAATTTGCCGAAGGTTAATAATATCTCAGTGAAAAAATTGAACGTGCTGGACATGCTGAACAACAAGAATTTGATTTTGAGCAAAGAATCAGTAAGATTTTTAGAAGAAAAGTATAAGAAACTCGCGAATTAAGAGCTGATTTAAAGCGAATGAGAATGAAATTCGCACAAATTAGCAAGTAAATTCGCACATAATAAGGGAGTATTATGACAAACGAAGTAAAAAAAGTGAATACATCGGAAGTGGACGGAGTTTTGACCGAAAGCGTTTTGGTCGAACCTTGGATTACAGAAGCTTCGACAGCCGCTATGGAACTTAACAAATATGTTTTCAAAGTCAGCCCGCGTTCAGTGAAAGGACAGATCAAGAGAGCTATTGAAAATTTATACAATGTTGAAGTTATTTCAGTAAACACGACTAAGATTCCGAGAAAGAAAAGATATTACGGCAAGACTCCGGGTTGGAAGTCGGGCTACAAAAAAGCTGTCGTGACACTGAAAGCAGGAGATAAGATCGAGCTATTCCAAGGAGTATAATTTACGAACGTACGAATTTAAACGAAAATACGAAAATACAAATTTCGAAATTCGTAATTTAGTTGGATTAGTAAGTTTGTAAATGAGGAGAGATTAAATTAAACAGGATTATGTCTATCAAAGTATACAAAAGAAATCACGCTGGAAGAAGGAATATGTCTGTTGTGAAATCAGATCTAGTAACCGCTAAAAAACCGGAGAAGTCTTTGTTGGCTTCACAAAAGAGCAAAGCCGGAAGATCATGGGGGAAAATTTCCGTCCGTCATCAAGGTGGAGGACACAAGCAGAGATACAGAATAATCGATTTCAAACAGGACAAATTTGATATTCCGGGAAGAATCGCGGCTATTGAAAAAGATCCGATCCGAAGCGCTTTTATTGCATTGATAAATTACAGAGATGGAGAGAAGAGATATATTTTGGCTTCCGAGGGGATGAAATCCGGAATGGACATCATCTGCTCAGAGAAAGCTCCTATCAAATTGGGAAACAGGACAAAAGTGAAAAATATTCCGTCCGGAACGACCGTTTCGAATGTGGAATTGTTCCCGGGAAAAGGCGGACAGGTCGTGCGAAGCGCCGGTTCCGGAGCTATCCTGACTGCTGTTGAGGGAGCAACTGCCCAGATTAAATTGGCTTCAGGAGAAATCAGAGCGCTCAACAGTGAATGTTACGCAACTATCGGACAAGTGAGCAATTTTGAACATAACACTATCAATATCGGAAAAGCTGGAAAGAGCCGTTGGATGGGCAAGAGACCGGCTGTCAGAGGTACGGTAATGAATCCTGTGGATCATCCGCATGGAGGTGGTGAAGGCCGACAAGGAATCGGACTCAAGCATCCGAAGACTCCTTGGGGCAAACCTGCTCTTGGAAAGAAGACAAGGAAAAAGAAAAGATACAGCAACAAGTTTATAATTAAGAGAAGAGAAAAACGTAAATAATTCACCTAATTTCAAATTACCTAATTCACCTAATAAAATAAAAAATTAGAAATTAGGAATTAGGAATTAGGAATTGGATAGGATAAGCATAATTAAAAAAAACAGGACTAGAATATAAGAAATTTACAAATATGAGCAGGAGTTTAAAAAAAGGTCCTTATGTGGATCAAAGGTTAATCAAAAAAGTCTTAGATAAGAAGCCTGAAGACAGGTCTGTCATCAAGACTTGGGCAAGAGCTTCAGTCATTTCTCCTGAAATGGTCGGATTTACCTTTGGCGTGCATAACGGAAAAGATTTCATCTCAGTCCTGGCGACTGAAGAGATGGTCGGCCATCGCCTAGGTGAGTTTTCTTTGACTAGAAAATTCGTCCGTCATGGAGGAAAGATGCAGAAGGAAATCGAAATGGCTGCCAAGCAGAAGGAAGTAGACGCCTCTAAAGCGGCAAAAACCAGCGATACAGCGAAAAAGAAATAATTTGAAAAAGAATTTTTATGAAAGTCAGCGCTAAACTAAAAAATTTAAGAATAGCTCCAAGAAAAGTCAGGTTGACTTCTGATTTGATCAGGGGATTGGACGTGGCAGAGGCTTTGGCTCAGCTTGAAATTCATGTAAAAAGGACAAATCCTTTTATGAAAAAGCTTCTCATGAGCGCTATCAGCAATGGAGAGAATAATTTTGGTTTGGATAAAAATAACCTGTATGTGATTGATGTGATCGTGGATTCCGGATCGACTTTGAAGCGATGGATGCCAAAAGCGTACGGACGAGCCGGAGAAATTTTGAAAAGAACTTCCAAGATAGAACTGATATTGGAAGAAAGAGTCGAAGGGAAAGGAAGGAAGAGCAAGGAAGAAATGGAAAAAGAAAAAGCTAAGAGAGAGGAAGAAAGGAAGAAAGCTGAAAAAGCGGCGGCGAAAGAAGCTGAAGAGGGAGAAAAAAACGGGAAAGAAGCAGCTAAGAAAGAAACGAAGATGGTGAAAAGCGCAGAAACGAAAGAATCGAAAAAAGCGGAAAACAAAGGAGGGATCGCCAGCAAAATATTCAGAAGAAAATCGATGTAAAAAAATTACGAACTACGAATTAAACTAAATTACGAATTCGTATTTTCGAAAAATTAGTAGTTCGTAAATTTAAAGAATAATTAAAACGCAAAAGACTAAATTAATATGGGACATAAAGTAAACCCAGTTGGGCTAAGGATAGGAATCACCAATACTTGGAAATCCAAATGGTTTAGCAAAAAAGAATATCAAAGCAATCTGAAAGAGGACATCTCTATCCGGACCGGAATTATGAAGAAATGGAAGAGCGCGGCGATTGCCGAAGTGGAAATTGAACGTTCAGCGGCTATGATAAAGGTTATCGTGAAAACAGCTAGACCGGGAGTTTTGATCGGAAGAGGCGGAAGCGGGATCGAAGATATGCAAGGGTATATCAAGGATAACTTTTTCCGGGCAAAGAAGACGGCTCTCAAGGTGGAAGTCCAAGAAGTGAAGAATTTTGAAGAAAATGCATTTTTGATAGCACAGAACATTGCGGAACAATTGGAAAAAAGAATCGCGTTCAGAAGGGCCATGAAAACGATGTTGGATCAGGTTCAGAAAAACACTTCCATAAAAGGAGTAAAGATTGAAATTTGCGGAAGATTGAACGGAGCTGAGATGGCAAGACGAGAATGGGCAGCCAAAGGAACTCTTCCTTTGCACACCCTGAGAGCGAACATTGATTTCGCCCGAGCGACTGCGTACACTACTTACGGAACTATCGGAGTGAAGGTGTGGCTGTACAAAGGCGAAGTATTTGATACAAATTAGAATACGAATTAAATCCAAATTAAATTCGAATATGATTCGGATATAATTAGGGAGAAATTAGGATATGTTAATGCCAAAAAAAGTAAAACACAGAAAGCATCACCGCGGAGGAAAGATCCGGGGCAACGCTACGCGAGGAAACAAAGTCAGTTTCGGAAGTTTCGGATTGAAATCGATGGAAACCAACCTCGTTTCTGCCAGGCAGATCGAATCGGCTCG
>DQBY01000033.1:12705-12850 GCA_003534085.1 Candidatus Moraniibacteriota bacterium
GATGAAACTCCTATGGGTAAGGGAAAAGGTGCTGTCGATCATTTTGTCTGCGTCGTAAAACCGGGAAGAATTTTGTTCGAGATGGACGGTGTGAAAGAAGATATGGCGAAAGAAGCGATGAAATTGGCCGCGTATAAATTAAATG
>DQBY01000003.1:0-3804 GCA_003534085.1 Candidatus Moraniibacteriota bacterium
TCAACACACTATTTGTTAAAGAGCCATTTTTTCTAAAAAATAAAAGATCGGCCTGTTCAAGACCGATCTCTCCAAGATTTTTAATCCCAGATTATTTTCTGAGCCACACTTGCTACAAGTTCTTCCGGTTTCACGCTGGAAATAAGGGGAATATCCGGAATAATTTTACTATATGATTCCACAATTTCATCGATAGATCCGGAGGATACTTCTAAAATTCCGAAAGCTTTTAATTTTTTACTTAAATCTCCCGCGAAACAAGATAACATGCCCGGGAGAATGCTGTCTGATCCTAAAAAAATATAAGCCCCGCATGCATTATAAAATGTTTCGGAAGACAATCTGAAAATATTTCCCTCCGCCTTGCGGAAAGATTCCAGAAATTTTAAAGAAATATCATCTTGGCTTCCTTCAAGCAAGACAGCCTCTCTTACGGAAAAATCCGGCAAAATCTCACCTATGATTTTTACTGCATCGAAAAAATGCCGTGGTAATCCGCCATTGATGTGGGTAATAATACCAACCGAAGCACAATATCTCCCAATTTCCATTTTCCTCTCCAATCTTGAAATTTTTATAATTAGAGCGTAAAAAGAACCGCCCCCCCATGGTTTCCAATGTAGCACAATTTTCCAAACAAAAAAACCGGCCAAGGCGGCCGGCTTTTCCTTCCTTATCTCAACCGCTTCTCTACTGTCCCCCAATTTATATTTTTCATAAAAGCTTCGATGTAGGCCGGGCGGTCTTTTCCATAATCGGCCATATAGGCGTGCTCGAAAACATCCAGAACAAGAATCGGATTTCCGCCGGCCGGATGCCCGGCATCATGCTCATTGATCCAAAAATTGAATAATTTTCCGGTCAGAACGTCTTGATACAAAACGGCCCAGCCGATCCCTCTCATTTTTCCAGTCCCGATAAAATCTTCTTTCCATTTTTCAAAACTTTCAAATTCCCTTTCGATAGTTTTGTATAAATTTCCTTCTTTATCAATATCGCCATTTCCTCCCAAATTTTCAAAATAATATTCGTGCAGCCGGATGCCGTTCCATTCCCAGCCCAGCCGCCTTTTCATTTCTGCGTATTGCGGAACATCCTTGTTCAGTTCGATAAGCATATCCAAAATCTTATTTGTATTATCTACGTATCCTCCGTATAGCGCAAAATGAGTTTCCAACAGCTTGTCGCTGAAACCGGCCATGCCTATCAGATTTGAAAATTCTTTTTTTGCGTACATTTTTTTGTCTTAAAAATTAAAACTTGTCCCCTGCTTATAGTACAACAATGTCCAAACTTATGACATAAATCGACTTATCCACACCCAGCACTAACTTTTAGTTTATTGGAATATTCTTTCTTTCGGCAAATCAATTTTTTTAGGCTCATACAAGACAAAATCAAGTTTTTCTTTGACGTAAAGCGCCAACTAAAAGTTAGTGCTGGGCATGCCCGACTCCTATAAATAACTCCATTGCACGGTTTTCGGATCTATTGTATAATTTGGATGTAAAATAAAATTCTCCGCCAAGCGGATAACAAAAACAAAAATGACTGAAGAAAAAGATAAAAATGAAAATAGCCCGGAGAAAATCCAGGCCTTGCGAGATATGATCAATAGCGCCGAGAAGACCATCCAAGGCGCGAAAGCTATGCTTCTCCAGATCGAAGGAAAGAAGAAGGTCGGAAGAAAACGAAAATCGACCGATGACGGAGAAGACGGCCGAGTTATTGAGGGAACTTTTGACGGGCAAATCATGCTCGGATCAGACGGAAAGCAATATCCCGTTCCGGCTAATTATGCCTCAAAATCAAAACTTGTCGAAGGAGACATGCTGAAGCTGACCATTACGTCTGAGGGGTCTTTTATCTACAAACAGATCGGCCCTGTCGAAAGAAGAAGGATGCTTGGAATGATCAACCAGGATGCCGACGGAAATTATTTCGTCATCGCTGACGGACATCCATACAGAGTACTTTTGGCATCGGTCACCTATTTCAAAGTCGAACCGGGAGATGAAGTGACTTTGGTCACCGCTCGAGACATCGATTCTGATTGGGGATCGATAGAAAACGTGATCCAAAAATCAGCCGGAAGCCAGAATTACCATCAGACCTACAAAAAGCACATCAAAGAAGAAACGGAGGAGCACGAAGAAAACGAGCCGGAAGAAAGCGCTCCCGTGAAAACACCCGACACATCCATTTTTGATGAATGGGCGCCCGATCTCGCAGAACTAAAAAAAGAATTAAATAAATCTGAAATTTGATCCACCCTTTTAATAATTTTCCTTAGACAAAATTAGAGCTTAAAAAATCAGGTGATATATAAGTTAAATTAATTGTTATTAAAAAATAAATTGTTTCTGAGGGACAGGAACAAATCTTATTCTACAGGTAAATGGAAAATCAAAACGCCGCAGCAACTGCTAATTTCCAAGAAGCAGAACAAAAAAGTTCACTGCTGACAAAACGCGATCATTTGCTAATTTCCTTCATCGGAATTTCTTTCGCTATTTTTTCAATTCCTATTTTGCGAAACTTAAACCTGCCGTTTTTTGAAATTAATGTTATCAATTCTCTGATTCTGATTATTTTTTTCTTCGTCTTCGCGAATATCGCATTATGGATAGCCGCTCTGATAGCCAAAAAGATTCCGCCCGTCTTGCAAATTGCAAAATTTGGAGCTGTCGGCGCGTTCAACACTTTTTTTGACTGGGGCATCTTAAATTTTTTGATAGTTTTGACCGGAATAGCCGCTGGATTCGGATTCACAGCCTTCAAAGGAACTTCTTTCCTAATAGCGACTGTGGGAAGCTATTTTTGGAACAAACTCTGGACATTCAAGGCAACTGAGAAATCCAGCGCGGAAGAAGTTGGAAAATTCGCAATTGTCAGCTTTGTCGGATTTCTGATAAATATGACAGCGGCAACACTTATCGTCTTTGCCTTCACCGGAGGCGAAGTGATGACAGCCGGAAGACTGGCCAACGCGGCCGCACTGGCTGCCACTATGTTCTCAATGATCTGGAACTTTCTGGGCTACAAATTCATCGTTTTCAAGAAATAGCATGAGCGAAAAATTTAAAATTATTTCGTATTTTTTATTTTTTCTTTTTTTACCAAGACTGAAAAACATTTTTTTAATTATAAAGAAAGATAACCGCGGTAATTCAAAAATTTTATCCTGGAAAGTAAAGAGAGAAATTTTTTTTCCATTTTTATTCATGAGCATTATTCTCATTTGGCTCGTTTTTCTTGCTTTTTATTTATTGAATCTTTAAATTTTCAAAACACGCTCCCCTTTTCGGGGAGTTTTTTGTATGCTATACTGTAAAAAACACAACTGAAAGGGGTGCCCAAAAGGTGCTCTAAATTTATTTAATATGTCCCAAACCCTATACAGAAAATACCGCCCGAAGAATTTTGGAGAAGTGATCGGACAACATCATATCGTCCAGACTCTTACCAATGCGATCAAAAATAACCGAGTCGGACAGGCCTATCTTTTCACCGGTCCGCGCGGAACCGGAAAAACTTCCATCGCCCGAATATTCGCAAAGACAGTCAATTGCGAGCCGACCCACTTAGGCTCTAAGAGCCCAATTGGGCTCTTAGAGCCTAAGTGGCCTTGCGAAAAATGTCCGGCTTGCCAGATGATTTCAGAAAACAGATCTCTGGACATCATTGAAATCGATGCCGCTTCCAATACCGGCGTGGACAACATCCGCGAACTGCGGGAAACGATCAGCATGCCTCCGACTTCGCTCAGATACAAAGTGTACATCATCGACGAGGTCCATATGC